>JADLCG010000160.1 GCA_020847355.1 Anaerolineales bacterium
GCGATTTCAATACGGCGCATCAGCCGCTTGATTTGAAAAACGCCAAGCAAAATAAAAATACCTCCGGTTTTTTACCCGAAGAGCGCGAGTGGCTTCAGAAATATTTGGATCGCGGCTTTGTGGACGCCTTTCGCGCCTTATACCCGCAGAAGATTCAATACACGTGGTGGACGCAAATTCTAAAGGCGCGCGAACGCGGCGTTGGCTGGCGCTTGGATTACTTCCTCGTTTCGGAGAATTTGTTCCCGCGCGTTGCGGATGTGACGATTCACGATCAAGTTCTAGGCTCGGATCACTGCCCGGTGGAATTGCGCTTGGATTGATGCTCGGAATGGCTGAATGCTGAAGATTGGCTGGCAGGCGCGAGCGGAGAAAGCGGCGTATTAGAAAATCATATAAGATTTCCTTAAGGAACGTCATCTGGGGAAATGGCTTGGTATAATCCCAGCCTAATAGAAGTAATTTTTGGAGGATTCCGTGAATTCCCGTAGTAACCAACCATATTTTGTGTATTTTATAGTAGTCGTGGCGATTGGCGCTTTGCTCTATATGGCGTATCGTGACAATCTGACGACTCAAGAGCCATTGACGATCAATGAAGTGGCTCAGAAAGTTCAGAACGGCGAGGTCAAACGTATCTTAATTGAAAGCGACGATACGATTACGGTTGAGATGAAGAATGGCAAGGCGGAGAGCGTTGAATCGCGTAAGGAGGCGAACGCCACGTTGGTTGAGCAGTTGCTCAGCTTGGGCGTGACTGCCGAACAGCTTTCGCCGAAGAATTTGGTGATTGAAGTCCGCGAGCCTTCGCTGTGGTCTGGGTTGGGGACTTTGCTCGTCTATCTCCTGCCGGTCATTTTGATGGTGGGCGTGCTGTGGTTCATTATGCGTCAGGCGCAGGGCAGTAATAACGCCGCCATGTCTTTCGGCAAAAGCCGCGCGCGCATGTTTAGCGGCGAACACCCAACCGTGACGTTTGCGGATGTGGCAGGCGCTGAAGAATCAAAACAGGAACTGGCGGAAGTGGTTGAATTTTTGAAAGAGCCGCAAAAGTTCATTCAACTTGGGGCGCGCATTCCGAAAGGCGTTTTATTGGTGGGACCTCCCGGAACCGGCAAAACCCTGCTTGCCAAAGCGGTTTCCGGCGAAGCCGGCGTGCCGTTCTTTTCCATCTCTGGTTCGGAATTTGTGGAAATGTTTGTGGGCGTGGGCGCCAGCCGCGTGCGCGATCTGTTCGATCAAGCCAAGCGCCACAGCCCGTGCATTATCTTTGTAGATGAAATTGACGCCGTCGGTCGTCAGCGCGGAGCCGGCTTGGGCGGTTCGCACGATGAACGCGAACAGACTTTGAATCAAATGTTAGTTGAGATGGACGGGTTCGATACCGATACCAACGTGATTATGATCGCCGCCACCAACCGCCCGGATATTTTAGACCCGGCATTACTGCGCCCGGGACGTTTTGATCGCCGCGTCACTTTAGACCGCCCCGATGTAAAAGGCAGAGAAGCGATTCTCAAAGTGCATGTTAAGGGAAAGCCCTTGGAACCCGCCGTGGATTTAGCTTCCATTGCGCGCGGCACGCCCGGCTTTGTGGGCGCGGACTTGGAAAACTTGGTGAATGAAGGCGCTTTGCTTTCGGCGCGCCGTAATAAAAAATCAATTGGGCAGTCGGAATTGAACGAAGCTATCGAGCGCGTTGTGATGGGACCTGAACGCAAATCCCGCCTCATCTCGGATGAAGAGAAGCGCATCATTGCCTACCATGAAGCTGGTCATGCGATTGTGGCAAATGCCATCGCTGAAGCCGACCCCGTCCAAAAAGTGACCATTGTCGGTCGCGGACAGGCTGGCGGCGTAACTTGGTTCCGTCCAGATGAAGACCGCATTTTGATGTCGCGCAAAAAGCTATCGGCGATGCTGGTCTCTTCCCTGGGCGGGCGCGCCGCGGAGGAATTGATCTTTGACGATATCACCTCTGGCGCTTCCAATGATATTGAGCAGGTGACGCGCATTGCCCGTTCGATGGTGACGCGCTTGGGCATGAGCAATGAAATGGGGACGATGGTTTACGGTCAAAAAGAAGAGATGATCTTCCTCGGACGCGAAATCTCCGAACAGCGCGATTATTCCGAAGCGGTGGCGGAGAAGATTGATATCGAAGTCCGTAAACTGGTTGAAGAATCGTACAAGCAGGCAAAGGCGTTGGTCAAGAAATACCGCAAACAGTTGGATGCAGTCGCGCAAAAACTCCTCGAAGTGGAATCGATCACCCGCGAAGAGTTTGAAGCCATCTTCCCATCCCCAGCCGGCAAAAAGAGCGGCACGCCGCAACCCGCGTGATTTGGAATTACATGACGATCAAAGAGCCTTCAAGAATTTGAAGGCTCTTTTTGTTGCATCTATTAGATGCTTCTTGAATTGACGAAACTCGCCCCGAAGATGGTTTGCATTAAAAACCTTCGGGGCGATTATTTCTAACCTGTAACCTGTAACCTCTTACTTCACGCCTTCTTTATGTTGCCTCACCAATTCGCGGCGTAGAATCTTTCCAACCGTCGTCTTGGGCAATTCCGTCCTAAACTCAACTTGGCGCGGAACTTTATAAGAAGCCAAATGCTCTTTGCAAAATTCCTTGACTTCGTCTTCAGTCATACTTTCGCCGGGTTTGAGGACGATCCACGCTTTGACGGTCTCGCCGCTCTTCGGGTCGGGGATGCCGCCCACGCCTACTTCCAAAACTTTGGGATGCCCAGAAATCACTTCTTCCACTTCGCGGGGCCACACTTGGAAACCGCCCGGCTTGATCAATTCCTTTTTGCGATCCACAATGTAGAAATAGCCGTCTTCGTCCATGCGGGCGATATCGCCGGTGAAGAGCCAAACTTTGCCGTCGCTCATCTGGCGCAGGCAGTTTGCCGTTTCAGTGGGCATATTGTGATAACCCTTCATCACCTGCGGTCCGTGGACGGCGATTTCGCCAATCTCGCCTTGCGGCATTTCCGTCACGCCGTCATCCAAGCTGATGATTTTCACGTCCACATCTGGCAAGGGCATCCCGATCGAGCCGGTCTTGTTGACTCCCAAGAGCGGGTTGCAGTGCGTGGCGGTGGGCGCTTCCGAAAGCCCGTAGCCCTCAAAAACTTTTCCGCCGGTCAATTTTTCAAATTGTTCTTTCGTCTCGCGCATCAATGGCGCCGAGCCGGAGATACAAGCCTTAATTGAAGAGAGATTGTATTTTCCGGCTTTCACGTCCGGATGATTGTTGATGCCGTTATATAGCAAAGGCACGCCCGGGAAAATCGTCGCCTTGTATTTGCTGATATTCTCCAGCACATCTTTCAGATCGCGCGCGTTGGGGATCATCACCATGCTCGCGCCGGAGGACATCGCAAAATTCATACCCGCCACCATGCCGTACACATGAAAGAGCGGAATGCCCATCAACACCACTTCTTTGCCTTCGTCCAAGCCGGTCATCCAGGATTTGATCTGCAACGTATTTGCCACCACGTTACGATGAAGCGCCACCGCGCCTTTTGGCACGCCGGTCGTCCCGCCGGAATATTGGAACAAAGCCGTATCGTCAGGCGTAACGTCCACGTTCGGGCGCGGCGAGTTCGCGTGCTTGGCGAGCAAGTCTTTCATCCATACGTCGCCTGCGTCTAATGCGGCAAGGTGGTCCCCGCCTTTTTTCTCTTTCAACAAAGTGAACAGAAAACTCGTCAGCGGCGGCAAAGCTTCTTTGATATTGGTGACGATGATCTTCTTGAGTTTTGATTTTTCGCGCGTTTTCTTCAGCGTGTTATAAAAACGAGTCAACGTGAACATGATTTCAATGTTCGCATCGTTGACCGGCGTCACAACTTCATCTGGCGGGTAAGTGGGGTTTACCGCCACCACCACGCCGCCCGCTTTCAAAATGCCAAAAAAGGCGATCACAAACTGCGGCAGATTCGGCATAAAAATCCCCACGCGGTCGCCCTTCTTCACCCCCAATTCAACCAGAGCCGCCGCCACATGATCGGAGAGCGCGCTCATCTCTTTGTAAGAAATAACCGCGCCCTTAAAAATCGTGCAGGCGCGGTCAGGATATTTGCGCGCGGCTTCTTCTAAAAAGTGAAATAGCGGCGCTTGAGGGTATTCAATTGTTTGCGGCACACCTTTATCATAGTGCGCGAGCCAAGGTTTATTACTCATACTTCTCTCCTTTTATATATATGGTGAAGCTGACTTTATGGGCTGAGTATATACGCGAAAATGTTAAAAGTCAATTATAACACTTGAATTCATAGCGAGTTACGGATGAATTCTGCAATTTCTTTTTCTTGATTTGGATGAAACCACTTGATCGTCTCATCGGACGCTTTGAACCAATTGGCTTGTCTTCTCACAAAAATCCGCGTCACGCGCCGCATCTCGACTTTGGCTTGGTCTATGCTCATTTGACCTTTTACCACGCTGACGCATTCTCGATACCCAAGCGCCGACATGCTTGGCAAAGCGGGGGAATAGCCGTTCGCTAGCAAGCCTTTCACTTCATCTACAAAGCCGTTTGCGAACATGGCTTCAATCCGCTCATCCACTCTTTGGTAGAGTTCTTCGCGTGGGCGGGTCAACCCAATTGAGATTAAGTGATAAGGCGTTTCGCCTTTGCTTCTTTGGGCTGAGAATTTTCTGCCAGTTGTAAAAATCACTTCCAAAGCGCGGATCGTGCGGCGGTAATTGCGTAAATCTATTTTTTCGGCGGCTTCTGCATCAAGAAACTTGAGCTTTGCGTATAGCCACTCTTTGCCTCGGTCTTCGTTCAGCTTTTCAAGCGCGTTTCGTAATTGGAGGTTAGGCGTCACTTCAGGCGGAGTCCAGCCTTCGGTCACTGCGCGCACATATTGACCCGTGCCGCCAACTAGAAAAGGGAGTTTGTTTCTTTTATAGATGCTTTCGAGGCTGACGCCGGCTTGTTGCTGAAAGACCGCCAAGCTGAGGGTTTCGTCCGGTTTGACGATGTCAATCAGATGATGCGGCACGCGCGCCAAATCCGCTTTGGAAGGTTTGGCGGTGCCAACATCCATGCCTCGGTAAAAGAGGCGCGAATCTGCCGAGACGATTTCCCCGTTGAACGTTTCGGCGAGTTTGATGGCTAGCTCCGTTTTGCCAACGGCGGTGGGTCCAACAATTAGAATGAGCGGGCGTTTGTCAAATGGCATGGGCTGGTGAAATTATGAAACTGCGTTTTCAAAATGAGTGAGGGTGACTGTTTTTTGCGGCGCGCCCTCAATGGCGATCACGTCTATCTGCCAATGGTCAATTGCGTTTTCTGAAGCGTAATATTCGGCGCAGGCGAGCATGTGTTCGCGTTTTCTGGCGGTCACGTTTTGTTCCGGGTAGAAATTTTTGCTTGCAGTCAAGGTCTTCACTTCGATGAAGATAGTTATATCTTTCAAGCTGGCGATCAGGTCAATTTCTCCGTAAGGGGTGCGGATGTTTCGGGCGATAATTTGATAGCCATTGGAAAGCAGATGTTGCGCGGCTTGATCTTCGCCCCATTTGCCAATCTGTTGATTGTGCTTGGTCATAAACTGAATCTTTCGATCAGACTGCGTAAGCGCGTGCGCCAACTGCTTTTGCGCGGCTGAGCTTCGTGAATTAATTTTTGATAATGGTTGAGCAGGGTTGCGGTGACGTTCTCGATGGCGTAGCGGGCGGATGCTTTTCGCGCGGCAATGCCGATTTGTTGGCGTAGCTCGAGGTCCAGACAGAGGCGCGTGAGTTTAGCGGTGAAAGCGGGCAGATCGTGAGTCGCCACTAAGCCGCTGACTCCATCTTCAATAATGTCGTCAATGCCAACCGAGTGAATGCCCATCACCGGCAAGCCTGCGCCCATCGCTTCCACATTGGTCATGCCAAAGGTTTCGGCAACTGAGGCGGTGACGAAAATATCGCACATGGCTAAGTAGGCGGGCAGATTTTTATATTCCACCTTGCCGATGAAATGAACTTTGGCGCTGATGTTTAGATCGCTAACCATTTGCTTAATTTCTTCTTCATAGGATTGAATGCCGCTCCCGATGATCAGTAAGTGCGTGTGCGGCAGGGCTTGGGCTACTCCGGCGAAGGATTCTAATAGAAAAGGAATATTTTTTTCGAGCGCGATGCGTCCGGTGTAAACGAGGAGAATGTCTTTGGCTGTGAAGCCGAAATCCGCTCTGGCTAAGGGAATGGCGGATTGAAATTGTTTTAAGTCTATGCCGTTGGGGATGGCGGAGATGGGAACTTCTACTTTGAGATCGCGCAGGACTTGGACCATGCCTTGCGTGGGCGTGGTGACCAATTCCACCGCTTCGCAAAACGGCGGCATGTAGGCTTGCAACATCCCCAGACTAATTTCTTCCGGCATGATTGGGAAGTAAGCCCGCGCCATTAGATCGTAGCGTGAATGGTAAGTGAAGACGATGGGAATTTGAAGCGGGCGGCAATAACGCAGGGCAAGGCGTCCGCTGAGAAAGGGATGATGCACATGAACGAGGTCCATCGCCTGGAGGAGTTGCTTGGCTTTGCGCGAATATTTCAAAGATAGATAAAAGCCGGTATCGGCAAGCGGCAAGCCTGAAGTGCGTATGACGCGCGTTTCGCCTTCCACTTTGAGGTTTGGGTCGCCGAAAGTGAAGACGTACACTTCGTGACCGGCGCGTTCCAAATATTTTTTGGAAAGCTCAACCTGATTGGTGACTCCGCTGATATAGGGCTTGTAGCTGTCAATCATTAATCCGATGCGCATGTGGATATGCTAAGGCACGCGCTAATGAATGTCAAGTGGCGCGTGGTAGAATGAAAAAAAAGAGGTTCTATGGCGAAGTTGATTTTGAGAAATAAGGAATTTGACGTGAGCGCAGGCATGACTCTGCTGGCGGCGTTGAAGAAAGCGAACATCATTCCGGAATCGGTAATTGCTACGCGGGCTGGAGAAATGGTGCTGGAAGATGAAATCTTGAAAGACGGCGATGTGATCAAGTTGATCGCCGTGATCTCTGGCGGTTGATCTATGCGTTGTAGAAAATGCGGCGAAAAAGCCTCGGTGAATATGCGCCAACACAAACTGGCGTTGTGTAAAGAACATTATCTTGAATGGATTCCCGAACAGACCGAGCGTTTCATCAAGAAATATGCGATGTTCACAAAAGCCGAGAAGATTTTGGTGGCGGTCTCCGGCGGCAAAGATTCTCTGGCGCTGTGGGATATTCTCACGCGGCTCGGCTATCAAGCGGACGGTATGTATATCGGCTTGGGAATTGACGGCGGAATTGAATATTCAGACGAATCGAAACGCCTCACTGAAAAATTTGCCAATGAGCATAATCTCAAACTGCATATCGTGGATGTGGAAAAAGAATATGGTCAGCCGATTCCCGTTTTGGCGCATGTTTCGCATCGCGGCAAGGGCAAGCCGTGCGCCGTCTGCGGATTGGCGAAACGGCATGAAATGAATCGCATTGCCCGCGATCTCGGATATGACGTGCTGGCGACAGGTCATAATTTGGATGACGAAGCGGCGGTTTTGTTTGGCAATACTTTGGTTTGGGAGAGCGAGTATCTTTTGCGGCAGGGCCCGGTTTTGCCGGCGCGGGATGGGCTGGCGCGCAAGGTCAAGCCGTTGTGTCGTTTTTATGAGCGCGAAATGGCGGCGTATTCCATTGCGCGTGGGATTGAATATATTTATGAAGAATGTCCGTTTGCCGAGGGTTCGCAATCCATTTACTATAAAGAGTTGTTGAATCAAATGGAAACTGCGCGCCCGGGCGCAAAGCTGACTTTTTATCTACGATTTTTGGAAGCGCGGAAAAACGGAAATTTATTCATTGAGAAGAACACAGCCGCCGCGCATTTACATCCCTGCCCGAAATGCGGACAACTCACTTCCACCGATGACTTCTGTTCGTTTTGCCGGTTGATTGAGAAAGCGGCGGCTTCAACGCCGACTGGTTAGATCATCTGGCGAGCGTGGCAATTAACCCTAATAAAAACAAACCGACAATGACATACCCGGCGATTTGTTCCTGCGGGAAGATGGCTAGTTTGGGAATTTCAAAACTGGCGTTATTTAATTTAGGAGCGAGCGGAATCTCTTGATTGCCGAATAAGGCTTCTTGAAAAACTTCCACAGTCCGCGGGCGGTTATCAGGATGTAAGGACATTGCCCACAGGATGGCGCGCTCGACGCGCATACTAATATGCGGATTCAAATCTCGCAGAGGGGTGAGGCTTCGAGTATCCAGAAAGCGCTTGCGCGCTTCGGATGGCGGCGTATTGGTTAGCAGATGATAGAGCGTTGCGCCAAAGGCGTAAATATCCGCACGCGCGTCTGTGTGCGTGTCGTCTCCGCCGTATTGCTCTAGCGGCGTGTACGAAGCGGTGCCTTGACCTTGAATGACCGTGATGGTGACTTCGTTGGGCGCCATAATTTTCACTAAGCCGAAATCCACAAGTTTGAGCAATCCGCTGGGAGTGAGTTTGAGATTGCTGGGTTTAATATCGCGGTGCAAAATTGGCGGCTCTTGGCGATGCAGATAATTCAACGCGTCCGCTAATTGCATTGCCCAATGCAGGACTTCCTTTTCTGAAAGAAAGGTCTTTTCTTGTTTGGCGTCTAACATGCGCTCGCGTAAATCTTTGCCGGGGATGTAATCCATCACTAGATAATCGCGATTCTCCGCGGAGAAATAATCCGAAACTTTGGGCAGGTTCGGGTGATCGAGGCGCGCCAAAACAGAAGCTTCGCGAAAAAACTGTTCGCGGGCTTGGGCTAGCGTCTCTGGCGGAAGCGCGCGATCGTAAGAAACTTCTTTAATCGCGCATAACCGACCTTCGAGGCGCGTGTCCTCGGCAAGGAAAATACTGCCCGTCCCGCCTTGCCCAATTCGTTCAAGGACTTGGTAGCGGTCGTGCAGGAGATTTCCATTTGATAATGGTTGCGACAATCCTGCTCCTCTAACTTGAAATGAACAATCTGTTTTAATTGAGAATCATTTTCGGCGTGTGATTCTGATCAACTTAAAATGTAACGATTATCCACAGAATTCAAATTTTCTGCTATTATAAACGCGTTTGCTATAGATTGAGGTCATTGATTATGAATGTAGAAGATTTTCCAGTACTTGTCGCTCAGGATGGACCATTGAAAGGAGAACGTTGGTCGTTAAGCCAAACCTTGATGGTTGGGCGCGACCCAACTTGCGATATTTCCATTCAAGATCGGCAAGTTTCGCGTTTTCATGCGCGCATTACGCCTTCGCCGGAAGGCGTGACGGTGGAAGACTTGGGAAGCAAAAACGGCACAATCCACAACGGGATAGAAGTTGCGGGTCCCGTGATTTTACAAGACGGCGATTCGCTGGGCATTGCTTTGGCGCAACAATTTCTATTCCTCGTCTCGGATGCGACCATGCCCTTAGTGGATGGCGCGATCCGCAACGGGCGGCTGATGATGGATAGAAAATCGCGGCGCGTGTGGGTCAATCAACAACAGGTGACTCCGCCGCTCTCCGCGCAACAATTCAAATTGTTGTGGTTGCTCTATGAAAACAACGGGCAGGTGATCAACCGCGCGGATTTAGTCTCAACGGTGTGGGGCGAAGATCAAATGGCGGGCGTTTCAGATCAAGCCTTAGACGCATTGATTCGCCGCTTACGCGACCGCCTCGCCGCTTTTGACCCGACTCATCAATACATTGATACCGTGCGCGGACACGGCATCCGCTTGGATAACCCAACCATTGGGGAATAAAACTTATGGACGCACACTCAGAAAAAATACTCGCCCAACTGATTCGTGAAACGCGCATTGCGGTTTTAAGCACCTTGCGGGATGAAGAGCCGCTTTCTTCGCTGGTGGCTTTTGCGCCGCTGGAGGATTTCTCGGCTTTTTATATTCATACAAACCGTTTGGCGCAACATACAATAGATATGAAGAAGAAGCGGCAGGTTAGTTTGCTCATCGCCGAGGCGGACGATGGCCGCGCCGACCCGCAGACTTTGGCGCGCGTTTCGATTCGCGGTTCGGCGGAAATGTTAGAAAACGGCGCGCCCGGATATACGCCGGTCAAAGAGTTGTATCTGGCGCGCTTCCCTGAAGCGGCGCAAACCGTTCAGCTAGATGATTTTAATTTCTGGAGAATCAAGCCCAAAGGCGGAAGGTACGTGCTTGGGTTGGCGAAAGCCTACAATATCACTATCGAAACTTTGCAAAAAGTCTCCGAAAGATCGTAATTCTTTCGGAGACTTTTTATTATCAGCCCATATTTTTTTGCATCAATTTCTTCAACGCAATTTTGTAAAACCGATTGAGTTTCTCGCTCATGGCTTGAGCTTCGGGGTTATCGCTTTGCCCTTCGAGTTGAGTCGTCAGCCCGCCGAGCGCGTCTACCAACTGCTGGCTGAGCATTTCCGCATTTTGTTCAAACGCTTGTTCAACGGCGGCGTCATCCGGCAGTTGTAGCAACTGCTCGATCAAAGCAAACTCCGGCGGCGCGCTGGCGGCTTGTAAAACCTGAAGCATCTTTTGCAGTTTGCCCATGCGCGCATAATCATTTTGTTCGGAAGCGCGCTGTAATAATTGATTAGCGACATCCACCGCGTCTTGCGTGAAATTTTCCAAATTGGCTTGCGTGGCTTTTTCAATATCCTCTTGCTCTAACAATTGTTCAACGAACGTTTGGGCTTGTTTTTGGCGAGCTTCGATTTGTTTATCTATTTCGCCGGTGTATTGCAATAATTTTTCGCGCACGTTTTCAAGCCGCGTTTTTTCCGCGTCCGCGGCTTGGGCGATGCGGTCGGATAAAGTTTGGAAGAACGAATAATCCATACCGCCGCGCGCCAACGAGACAAAAGCGCGGATGCGCGCATCGGTTTGGGATTCGAGGACGAAATCCAGCAATTTTTCGCGCGTGAGCGTTTGCCCCGCCTCTTGCAGGACCTTTTGAGCCGATTCTAATTCCCCGACAGATTCCTTAAGCTGACGGCCGTACTCGGTCTCTTCCAATAGTTGAGTTTGAATCTCGATCAAGGCGCGGGCGATCGGTTCTTGCCCGCTTTGCATGGCGCTTTGCGCAATGCGGCTGAATAAAGCGAAAAATTGCTCGTCAACCAAAGCGGCGTGTTGTTTGATCAATTCGGAGCGCACTTCTTTTGAAGTCACCTGCATTAGTTTTTCCATCAACTGCACGCGTTCTTGCTGACCTTTGATCATTTCTGAAGAGATGCCGTCTTTATTCAAAATAGTTTCCAGCATGGATTCGTAAGTTAGATTAGCTTGCGGTTTGAAGAGATAGCCTTTGCGTTTTTCGGGCGCTAAACGCTCCACGACTTGCTTGATCAGCGGTCCCATCAGTTTTTCCTGCTCGTTGATTGGAAGCCCCAACTCCGGCGGGAAGAAGGTGAGCAGTAATTCTTTCTCGTTATCGTGATAAACAATCGGCGTAGCCAGCCGACCTTCGTAGCCGCAATGCGGACAGTGGGCGTGGTTGACCTGTCCGCTGAGGAAGCGCTGTTTGGCGGCGGGGTCGTGCGTCACGTCAATTAATTGTTCAACATTGGTTTGAATCATTTGTCTGCAACGCGGGCAGGAGATAGTGGTTTGAGGCATTTGATAATTTCCGATTCTATTTTTAGATTTGAAGAACTGGGTTTGGCTATTCGAGAAACTCTTCTCGAATAGCCAAATATCTATCCGTTTATTTTATCCCACTAATTCTTCCAGCCGGTCAATGTAGCTTTCCATTACGGCAAAAGTTTCTTCCACTGGCTTGGGCGTGGTTAAATCCACGCCCGCTTTTTTGAGCAC
>JADLCG010000161.1 GCA_020847355.1 Anaerolineales bacterium
CTGCATGAATGTTATAATTTCACAAGTTAATATTTCTAGGAGAATTACATGGCACAAAAATTGAAGTTCGGAACCGATGGCTGGCGGGGAGTCATTGCAGAAGATTACACGTTTGATAACGTCCGCAGAGCCGCACAAGGCTTTGCTTCTTATATGTTATCAATTGGCAAAAAAGGTCAGTGGATTATCGTTGGTCACGACAAAAGATTTGGCAGTGAGCATTTCGCCGCCGCAGTGGCGGAAGTGTTAGCAGGCAATGGCTTGAAAGTTTATTTAACGCAAGAAGCCACGCCAACCCCAGTGATTGCTTATGCAGTGGTGGATAAAAAAGCGGCAGGCGCGGTGAATATCACCGCCAGTCACAACCCGCCTACGGATAACGGCTTCAAAGTCCGCAACGAAACCGGCGGAGCGATTGATCCCGAAGGCTTGAAACAAATTGAAGCGGGCATTCCTGACGACATCAAAGATGTGAAGCGAAAAAATTATAAAGAGGCTGAATCCGCTGGCGAGGTTGTCAAGTTCGACGCCGCGACTCCGTACATTGAACATCTCACTCGTGACGGCTTGATTGATTTACAACCGATCAAAGACGCCGGCTTGACCGTGATGGTTGATACGATGTGGGGCAACGGCGCAGGTTGGTTTCCACGTTTGTTAGCAGGCGGAAAAACAAAAGTGATTGAGATACATAACGAAAGAAATCCATCCTTCCCGGAGATGAAACGTCCCGAACCGATTCAACCCAACATTGACGTTGGTCTCAAAGCCACAGTGGATAACCACGCTGACGTTTTGTTAATCACCGATGGCGATGCAGACCGTTGTGGAATCGGCGATGAAAATGGTCAGTTTATCAATCAATTGCGCGTGTATGCTTTGTTGGCTTACTACTTGCTTGAAATCCGCAAAGAACGCGGCGATATTGTCAAAACTTTATCAACAACGGGCATGTTGAATAAATTGGGCGAAATCTATGGAGTCCCGGTCCATGAGACGGGCGTGGGCTTCAAATACGTCGCCCCCAAAATGACCGAAACCAACGCCTTGATCGGCGGCGAAGAATCAGGCGGCTATGCTTTTCGCGGCAACGTGCCTGAGCGTGACGGCATTTTAGCGGGCTTATATATGCTGGATTTCATGGTCAAGACCGGCAAAAAACCAACCGAGTTACTCAAAGACCTATTTGCCAAAGTCGGCGGTGAATATTTCTACGACCGCATAGACAGCCCCTTCAGCGGCGACCACGAATCGCGCAAGAAAATTATCATGGATAACAAACCGCAAACTTTGGGCGGCTTGAAAGTTGTTGACTTGATCACAATAGACGGCTTTCAATATAAATTGGAAGACGGCGGCTGGATGTTGATCCGCTTTAGCGGCACAGAGCCAATTCTGCGCGTATATTGCGAAACGCGGCACGGAGATAAGGTACAGGCGATCCTGCAAGACGGCTTGAAAGTGGCAGGGATTAAATAGGGTGTCAGGTTGAAGGTGTCAGGTTGTTCGCGAAGCCTGCCAGCATAGCGGCTCTGCTGTTCTGCCTATATCTATTTGCGGTTGACTTTCCTTTTTACAAATTCCTTGAGCCGCAGAGCGCGGGCTGGTTTCTGTGGATGAGTTACGCCAATGATTTCATTTTTGCGTTTGCGTTTTACTTCTTCCTCTGTCTTGGCGAACGCTGGTTGAGAACTTGGAAAATGCGCGCAGGCGTCGCCTTCATAATTCTGACGCTTCTGGAACTCGCTCAACTGCTCTATCCTATATCATTTGTTGAAGCGTTTATTATGAGTCCGCTGAGAACGCTCTTCGGAAATTTTGATCCATTCGACATCGGCGCGCAGACCATTGGGATTGGGCTGGCGGCGTTGGTTGAGCGTCATGTTTTCGCCAAAATATTCAAAGATCAACAGGCGTAAAACCGTTCAATCTTTCTTATCTTTTACGTTTCACAAACCAGAGTAATCCAAACAATGCAGGGAGCAACGCCGCGCTTCCGCATAAAGGCTTAGGTACAGTTGGCGCTTCGGGCGTGGATTCGGCTGGGATGGTTGCAGACAACTCCGGCGTAGGGGCTGGAAGCGTCACTGTTGAGACAACGGTTACGGTTGGCCAAGGCGTAGGCGGAAGCGGCGTGGCGGTCAATCCTAAATAGTCAAATCCGTTTTCGCTCTCGCTCACTGCGCCGGGTACGGAATAACTAATTTGAGCGAGCAGTTCTTTTGCCTGCGTATTATTTGGGTCAAGGGCTAAAGCGCTTTGCAGGTTTGTCAAAATAATTGGCAGTATGCTTTGCGTATCGTCCTCCCCTTGCGAATAAATCTGATAATAGTAATATGACCATAACAGGTCGGCGTAGCCATAATGCCACAGCGCATCGTTCGGCAAAAGGGCAAGGCATTTCTCGTAGGAGCTTTTACTCTTCTCAAACATTTCGCGCCCAATTGGATCATCGCGCAACCAGCCCTTCGTGGCGCGGATAACTTCCTTGTACGACTTACCAAGCCTGCCCCAAGCCTCTCCATCCTTGGGGTTTGCTTCAACGCTAGCGGTATCGTTTAAGATGGCTTGCCATAACTGGGGCGTAACAACCGTAACTTGCAGGTCGTCTTGCCAAGTCGGCTCTAAATCTTCAAAATGCCAACGAATCTCATTTCCGCTCAGAATTCCGCCTGAAGAGGTTTGGCTATATTCATCCGCTATGTAAATATTTTCTTCGCTGGCTTGATACGGCAAACGGACGATGATATCAGCGCTGCCAATCGTTCCGTTCCAGCCCGCTCCGGTTTGCAAAACATATTTGAAGGTTTCATAAGGGTAATAGCCAAAGCCATAAGCCGTGTAAAAAACCTCAAGCTTAACGTCTTGATTCGGCGGAAAGGTTACGTCAAAAACAGCCCAGGGGAGTTCATCACGCTCGGTATAGCCATTTTCCCAATTAAAGAAGGGTTGATTTTCGCGTCTAGTTGTAACTGTTTTCCCGTCAATTTTCACGACAATAGCCGAGATTTCCGGGTATCTTCCAAAGCCGTCAGAAGCGCCGTCAAAAAATGAAAGCGGAAAGCGCACTTGCATTTTTTCTTCGGCAGTTCCAAGATTACGCATGGTGAAAACTGCTTCTGTTTTGGCGATTGCATTAGTAGCGTCGGCTGGATTTTCAGAGACGATCAAAGTAACCGTCTCAGCCTGCATTCGGACTTGAGTCCGTTCATCTCCGGGTAGTAGATTCGTCCCGGGCGGCGTCTCAGGCGGCGCGACATCGGCGCGGGCGCGCTGAGCGGGAAAAGCCGAAATGAAAACTAATAACAAAGCAAACAAGGAAAATATTTTTTTCATTATCAACTCCTCCCTTCAGTATATCCAAAAAAAAACATAAGTCAATTTGAGACTGATATAATCTCAACGTTATGTTGCAACTCACCGACACGCACTGCCACCTTGATTATCACAAATTTGACTCTGACCGCGAAGAAGTAATTCGGCGCGCAAATGCATCAGGGTTGATTCGGCTTCTCGTGCCGGGACTCCAGCATAGGTCTAGTAAAGCGGCGGTTGAGTTGGCGGAAAAATATCCCAGCGTGTATGCGGCAGTCGGCTTTCATCCAACCGATTTAGAGGAATTCAATCCCCAAACATTTGCTGAAGTGAAAGAACTTGCCCGTCATCCCAAAGTGGCGGCGATTGGCGAGATCGGCATTGATTATTATTGGGTCAAAGAAAAAGACAAGCGCGAAGTTCAGCGTGAGGTTTTGAAGCAACAACTTGAGTTTGCCAAAGAAATTAACAAGCCGGTCATCCTGCACA
>JADLCG010000162.1 GCA_020847355.1 Anaerolineales bacterium
GCCAATCCCATTCATCCATGTCAATGATGGCGGCTCTGGGCTGAACGTTGGCGTGATTCACCAACACGTCAATGCGCCCGAATTCATCTTCCAAATTATTGACCAACGCCTGCGCCGCGACCTTCTTAGCGATATCCTCCACAAAGGTTTGAGCATAGCCGCCGCGTTGCACAATGCCCGCCGCCACTGCCTCTACATTGATCGGAGAAATATCATTCAGCGCCAATTTCGCGCCGCGCTCGGCGAATGCCTCCGCCAGTAATTTACCCGCGCCTTTGCCTGCGCCGGTGATCAAAACAACTTTATCTTTTAATTGCATGGTTATCCTTTATTCAAAATATCGCCAAGGCTTGAAGAATCGCAATAGCTCCGCTAACGCCAAAACAGAGCGGAACGCCTCATGGATAGTCAAATAATACAAGCTAAGCGCTATTGAAGTAATCACAACCAGCATCATAGCCGCCGCGTTCTTACTTCCCGCCTTTGACCATTTGCCGCGCCGTTTGCAGTAATTCATGCGCCGAGCGGAGCGTGCCTTCGCCCACCTCGCCGAGCATTTGAGAGAGTTCCAGCAAACGCGGTTCGCCGTCTAATTGTTCCACGCGCGTGAGCGTCCGCCCTTTGTTGACCAGCTTCTGCACCTGATAATGCTGATCGCCAAAGACCGCCAATTGCGGGAGATGCGTCACGCAAAAAACCTGATGCGTGCGCGAAAGATTCCAAAGTTTTTGCCCCACCACCATGCCTACGCGCCCGCCAATGCCTTGATCAATTTCATCGAAGATCAAAGCCGGGACTTCATCGGCGCGCGCCAGCACATTTTTCAAGCCGAGCATCAAGCGCGAAGTCTCGCCGCCGGAAGCGATCTTCGCCAGCGGCTTCAGCCCTTCGCCCGGGTTCGGGGCGACGAGAAACTCAACGCGGTCGAATCCGTTTTGGTCAAAAGCGATGCGCGTTCCATCCGCAAGCGGCGCGCCGTTCACATCCGGCTTGGATTGAAAATCCACGCCAAATTGAGCGGAAGCCATCTTCAAATCGTCCAACTCAATTTCAATGCCTTTGCCCAGTTCCTTCGCCGCAGATTTACGCTTGGCAGTGAGCGCGCTACCTTGCTTGCCAAGTTTCTCCAGCAATTGCGCTTCTTGAATTTCAAGCTCGGCAATGCGGTCTGCCGCGCCAGTGATCGTTTCCAATTGCTTGCGCGCATCTGCGCCATAAGCCAACGCCGCCGCAATACTGCCGCCATATTTGCGCGCCAACGAGCGGATTAAATCCAAGCGCTCTTCCACATCGTCCAACCGTTTGGGGTTGAATTCAATTTCTTCCAAATATCCGCGCAAGCCGTGAATAACATCCGAAATCAAATCCAGCGCTTCTTCAGCTTGGTCGGCTAATTCCGTTTGACCTGCGTCAATTTTCGCCAGCGCCGCCAAAGCTTGCGCCGCCTGACCGAGCAAATCTGTCGCGGCGGGCGTTTCCGGCGAGCCTTCTTCCAAAACCGCCAAAGCTTCTTGCGCGTTTTGCGCCAACGCTTCGGCGTTCGCTAAACGGTCGCGTTCCTTACGCAGTTCCTCTTCTTCGCCAAGTTTCAATTGCGCATCTTCAATTTCTTCGGCTTGATAGGCGAGCGTTTCACTGCGGCGGTTTGCGTCCGCTTGGGTTTTACGCAATGCGTTCAATTCATGGCGTAAATTCAATAACGCCTGATACGTTTGGCGGTACTCCGTCAGCGGCTTGGCAACTTCGGCGTAGCGATCGAGCAAGCCCAAATGCGCGCGCGGATCGAGCAGAGAGAGATGTTCGGCTTGCCCGTGAATATCAATCAACAAAGCGCCCAATTCCTTCAGCAAGCCCACGTTCACTGTGCGGCCATTCACTCGCGCCACACTGCGTCCTTCTTTGCGGACTTCGCGCATCAGCACAACGTAATTGGGATCGTCCAGCAATTCTTCGCGCTTCAAGACTGCGTGAACCGCCTCTTTTTCTGGACCGTTGAGTTGGAACACGGCTTCGACAAATGCTGCGTCTGAATCAGCACGGACGAAGGTCGGGTCGGCTTTGCCGCCGATCAACATCACCACTGCGTCAAGGATGATGGATTTTCCCGCGCCGGTTTCGCCGGTGAGGATGATCAGCCCGGCATCGAAGCGCAAGTCGAGTTTATCTATGATTGCAAAGTTTTGGATGTGCAGTTCAGTAAGCATAGGTTAACGGGTGAGTTGAATTCCAGAAATGCGCGCATACACAGTGGATGCGGCAACGACGACATAAACACCAAGACCGATCAAGGTGAATAAACTGCCTGCAAAAAAGAAGAAAGCCGCGCTGGGCAATGCGCCAACTACTACGCCCGCGGCGCACGAAATGAACAACGCTTTTGAACGGCGTTTTTTTACGGCGCGTAAAGCCAGATCCGCAATGAAGCGGCCCGCGCCGCCGCCTGCAAGCGCCCCGATAACAATAATATAAAAGCCAATGAAACTGGAGACGATCCCAACTAACACGCTGACGATCAGCGAAAGCGCGCAAGTTACGCCAAAGCCAATGAGATAGTCGTACCATAAGGCGGTATCGAATGATTTTTGATGTTGGCGCACGCAATCTTTGCACAAATATCCGGTGGGCGTATGCACGGCGCACGCGGTGCAGATGTATCTTTCACAGCGTTTACAGCGCAAAGACGTTTCGCGCGTGGGGTGAGCGTAACAATAGGTCGGCGTGGTTTCGGTCATGTTATCTTGGCAATCCTAAAGAATTTTCGTTCATGTGCGCGGTGAGGTTACGGTAGAAATATCCGGCGTCGCCGAAGCGCACAAATTGCGCGGCAACGTCCGCGGCGCGGATGTTGATCAAATCGTCTTCGAGCAAGGGCGTGGGCGGCTGACCATCCACGCTGATGATCGCATTTTCGCTATTGATCTTGATCGTCACGGAAGCGCCTTCAGATAAAACTACCGCGCGATCTACGGATAAATGCGGCGCGATCGGGACCAATAAAATATTACGCAACTCCGGCGGCAGGATCGGTCCTCCGGCGGCGAGCGCGTAAGCGGTGGAGCCGGTGGCGGTGGCGGCAATCAAACCGTCCGCTACGTAGCTGGTTAATTGCAGGTTATCTACAAAGGCGGTGAAGCGCACGGGTCTTAGGTTTTGTCCGCGCCCAACGACCACTTCATTGAGGGCGTGCCAATTTCCAATCTCTTCTCCGCCGCGCACGTGATGCGCTTGAAGCATCATGCGGTTTTCGATCCACGCTTCGCCGTTAAATATTTTTTCGAGATAAACGCGCCAATCCGCGCGCTCGACTTGAATCAGAAAGCCGATGCGCCCGAGGTTGACGCCTAAAATTGGAACGTTTGAAGGCGCGCATAAATGCCCGGCGCGGAGCATACTGCCGTCGCCGCCAACCACGATCAGCAAATCAAACTCGCCTTGCTTTACGCGCTTGCGGAGTTCTTCGTCATATAAAGAGCCGCACGGCGCGGCAAACCCTTTGGACCTTAGATATTCGGCGAGCGCTTCGCCCTCGGCTAAGGCTTCTAACTTTTTAGGGTAAGCCACAATGACGGGGCGTTGCGGGATGAAAGGCTCTGACATATTGCCAAATTATACCTTTATGAATCAACTAAGCGAGGCTTTGATCGCATACGTCTCTGTAGCCGCAACGCTTACAACGCGCAACTTGTTCGTGCGAGCGGGGAACTTCGCGTTTGAGATCGTCTTCTTTCATGTCTGCCAATAATTCAATCAAGGCGGTTTCTAATTCCTGAGTATAGTCAATTGCAAAATCGCGGTTTTCATAATGAATAATCCCATACGGCGGGCGTTTGGCGTAGGTTTTCTCCACTAACAAGCAATACGAGGCTAGTTGGAAGATATGCGAATCGTATGGCGCTTCCGGCGCTCTGCCGGATTTGACTTCCACCGGAATAAGCTGACCGTTTTTCTCAATGAGATAATCCGGCTTGCCGGTTAAATCCAGCGCGGCGTAAAAGAGCGGCTTTTCCACTTTGCCCCAGCCATGCGTATCGGTGTAAACGACGCGCCCGCCGGGCAAGCCGGCAGATTTGCGTTGGCGATTGGATTGAAAGAAAAAGATAAAAGCGAATAAGAGGAGGATGAACGCAAGGATAGGCGTGGTCATGGAAACCTAAATGATTTGCATTGTGCAGTAAGCTACCAGCAAAAGAATTGCCGCGAGAAACAGAATCAAGCCGACGGTCCGCGTGAGGAGCGAAGCCAAAACCTGCCGCCCATGTTTTTTGTGCAGTTCAGTTCCGGCTGAAAGTTCCGTCTGATTTTGCGAAACGACCCCATCTCTTTTGTAGCGCCAGGCGCGGCGGCAGTAGAGATAATTCCCAATATCGGAAGAGCGAATGATACGCATGGGCGGAGTATAGCACAAATTTTCTAATTCATTTTTCCATTTTTTCTGCGCCGAATAGCCGTTTCGGTCAAAAAAAAGGATGTGTTAGAATCTTGAACATGAAGTTGGTTTTAGCCTCTAGTTCCCCGCGCCGCAAGCGCTTATTTGGATTAGGGAACTGGGAATTTGAAGTGATCGTCTCTGAGATTGACGAAAGCGTATTGGCGGACGAAACGCCGCGCGCCTACGTTTTGCGTTTGGCGCAAGCGAAAGCTTTGGCGGTGGCTCAAAAAATCTCCGGCGAAGCGCTGATCGTCGGCTCGGATACTGCGGTGATTGACGGCGCTGAAATTTTGGGCAAACCACAGGACGCGGAAGACGCGGCGCGGATGTTGCGTCAATTGCGCGGGCGGACGCATCAGGTCTTTACCGCAATTGCCGTCTATCGCACAAGCGATAGCAAACTGCTTACGGATTTAAGCGTGACGGATGTGCCGATGCGGACGTATCGTGAGGATGAAATTCAGGCGTATATCCGCACTGGCGACCCCTTGGATAAAGCCGGCGCTTATGCAATTCAACATGCAGAGTTCAATCCGGTGGCTGAGATGCACGGTTGTTTTGCCGGCGTGATGGGCTTACCGATGTGTCACGTGGTTCGCGCGTTTGAAAAATTTGGCGTCGCGCCCAGAGCGGACGTACCAAACGGCTGTCAGAAAATGTTGGATTACAAATGTTCGGTTTCAGGCGCAATTTTGCGCGGCGAAATGGTTTGAAAGGAAACACATGAAATTTTTACGTTGGATCAATCTGCTTGTGGCGGCGACTTTGCTCTCAGCTTGCGGACAAACGACCACAACCAGCGGGACGCAAGAACCCGGCGGCTTGAGCGGGCTATTCTCCTCAGAGACTTCCACGCCCTTGCCCACCGCCCCAGTGACGATTATCCCCGCGCCGAACGCAAAAGCGGTTGTGACGCAGTATTTAGAAGCGCTTCAAAATGACGATTATGAAACCATGTATAACCTGCTCACGGAGGAAAGCCGCGCCACAGTTACCTTGGAAGATTTTTCCAAACGTTGGAACGATTCGCTCAACGAAATGAGCGCCAAAGAGATTGATTTTACAATTGGCTCTTCTTTATTAAGCCCGTACAAAGCGGAAGTCGGCTATGCCGTCACTTACAAAACGGCGCTAGCGGGAGATATTCAAAGAAATATCGTCGTCCGCATGAATTTAGAAAATAAAGCCTGGAAGATCATTTGGGAAGACAGCCAGATTTTGCCGGAGTTGGCGGGCGGGAATACGCTCCGCATGGAATATAGCGTTCCGGCGCGCGGCGATATTTATGACCGCGACGGGCAGGCGATTGTTTCGCAAGCCGATTCCTTCGCCTTCGGGATTCAAACCGATCAAATCAACTACGAATTATTTGGGACATTGACCTCTGAGTTTGGCAAATTGTGCGGCTACGACCCGGAATATATCAAAGACCAGATCGAATCTTTAGGCTCTGGATATTACATCCCGATGTGCGAAGGCACGCGTGATGAAGCCCAACGCCTGCTCTCCATCAATCCGGGGGGCATGGTCGTTTCAGAATATAACTCGCGCTATTATTTCAACACGGGCGTCGCCCCGCAAGCCGTCGGTTACACCCAACTCATCTCGCCGGAGCAGTTGAATCAATATCGGCGTTTGGGCTATCGCGGCGATGAGCGGATTGGTCAATCCGGCATTGAAGAATGGGCGGAAGATTATTTAGCCGGAAAACATGGCGGCATTCTGCGGATCGTCGCGCCGGATGGCAGTATCCTCTCCACCTTGGGGCAAAGCTCCGCCGAGCCAGCCGATTCCGTTTATTTGACCATTGACCGCAATTTACAAATTCAAGCGCAAAAAGCGATTGAATTTTTCCGCGGCGCAATTGTGATTATGGAAGTGGATACCGGGCGCGTGCTGGCGATGGCTTCCGCGCCGGATTTTGACCCAAATTATTTTGAACCGAACAACCCCAACTACATTGGCTTGGGCAATTTAATCAACGACCCAAACACCCCCTTATATAACCGCGCCACACAGGGGCAATATCCGCTGGGCTCAGTTTTCAAAATCATTACTATGTCCGCCGCATTGGAAAGCGGTTTGTATCTCAAAGATACGCCTTACGATTGTCAATACGATTTTACCGACATCCCCGGCATTGCGCCGCGCCATGATTGGACTTGGGAGCATTGTCAGCAAAGATTGCAAAGAGGCTTGGCGTGTAACACTTCCGATAGTAAACCTTCCGGCTTGTTAACTTTACAAGAAGGCTTGATGCGTTCTTGTAACCCATATTTTTGGCACATCGGTTTGGATCTGTTTGCAAATTGGGATCGCGCCGGCGATATCGCCAAAATGGCGCGCGGGTTTGGGCTTGCCGCCCCCACCGGCATTGAGCAAGTCCCTGAAGCCAGCGGTCAAATTCTTGTGCCCACCACAGATATTGACGCGATCAATCAGGCGATTGGACAAGGCGACGTGCAAGTGACTCCCCTGCAAGTTGCGGACTTTATCGCCGCCATCGCCAACGGCGGGACCTTATACAGGCCCCAACTCATCGAGAAGATTCTCCCCGTTGAAGGCGAGCCGCTCCTCGTCTTCAAGCCGGAGGCGCGCGGCACGCTTCCTTTAAGAAAGGAAAATCTTGAAATCCTGCAAGAAGCCATGTTTATGGTCACGCAAAATCCGTTGGGGACGGCGCGTTTCAACATTCGCGGCTTGCAATTCAACGTGGCGGGTAAAACCGGCACCGCCGAATCGGGGAGCGGTCTATCGCACGCTTGGTTCGCGGGCTATACCCATAATCAAGATAACACGCAAAAGCCAGACATCGCGATTGCAATCATCATTGAAAATCGCGGCGAAGGTTCGGATTGGGCAGTTCCATTATTCCGCGCGATGGTCGAGAGCTATTATTATGGAAGTCCGCAACGCTATAATTATGAAAAATTTGAAGTGGATCAACCGCCGTACACGCCCGTTCCATAAATACGCTTGTGACTGAAACGACTCAACGCGGTTTAATCGTCAAGGCTCAATCCGGTTTCTTTACGGTAGAAACTGGCAAGAGCCTTGTCGTTTGTCAACTGCGCGGCAAACTCAAGCATGGTCGCGCTACCGGCGATATTGCCGCATTAGGCGATTGGGTGGAGATCAGCGTGTTGGCGGACGGAAGCGGGGTTGTGGAAAATGTCCAAGAGCGCAAACAGGCTTTGGTCAGGTTAGACCCGCGCCCGCAGGGCGAATATCAACAAGTTCTGCTGGCAAACGCCGATCAGGCGGTGTTTGTTTTTGCGTGCGCGCATCCCAGCCCAAAGTTGAAAATGCTGGATCGTTTTTTAGTGATTGCCGAAAAACAAAAAATACCCGCCATCATTATCGCTAATAAAACAGATTTAGTTAACGACGCTAAAGAAATTTTCGGGCTTTATGCGGAAATTGGCTATCGCGTCATTTACGCTTCGGCAAATACTAATCAAGGCGTGGACGAATTGCGTGAAGCGCTAGTTGAAAAAATTAGCGCTTTTGCGGGTCCGAGCGGCGTGGGTAAATCATCTTTATTAAATGCAATACAACCCGGGTTAGGCTTGGCGGTAAATGAAATTAGTTCGGCGATGAATAAAGGCAAACACACAACCGTGACGCGCCAAATGTTCCGCTTAGACGGCGGCGGCTATGTGGCAGACACGCCGGGCTGGAAGAGCCTCGCCTTGTGGGATACCGCGCCCGAAGAAATAGACGCTTACTTCCCCGAGCTTGCGCCGTTGGTGGCGCATTGTCAATTTAGCGATTGCACGCACACGCACGAGCCAGCTTGCGCGGTACAAGCCGCATTGAAAGACGGAAAAATTCGCCCCGAACGTTATGAATCTTTTATAAGATTACGCGCGAGGATTAATTGATCGGCTTAAAATCAAAGCAAGGTTATTCATGCAATCTATACAAACTCTGATCAAACAGCAATTGGATAATAATGCTACAAAGAATTTATTATTTGAAGACGTTGCGCAAACAATTAACGTAGATTTAGGCTTTTGCGCCATTTTAGAAGAATCGCTAAATACCAACATCTCTGAAAGCCTTTCGAAAGAACTGATCACCTTTGCAGTTGAAGAATTAACGAAGAAACTATATGCAATCAACCCTTATTTATCCATTAACGTCACGCAAATTAAAAGATTAAAGAAAATCTATCGCACTACATGGACAAAAATGATTGAGGCGCAGGACGCGCAAACTACGCTTCGAGAATATCATTACCCCGCATTGGCTGTTTGGCTGGCGGATCTCTATCCTGAGAAATTTCGGCAAGCCCTCAAATCTGCGCCTAATATTGGAGGCGTAACTTATTGGGAGTATTCGGCTGAGTTGCAAATTGAAGCGCTAGAACTTGATCTAAACAATATCCTAGAACCTATTATAGATATAGGTTGTGGCAGTCAAGCGAATTTAGCGCAACGCTTACACGCTCTGGGATTCAAAGTCTACGGCATAGACCGCAACCTGACATTTGATCAGCCTTATCTGAAGCAGATCAACTGGTTCGATTATGCTTTTGAGCCAAACAAATGGGGCACGATTATCGCAAACATGAGTTTTACAAATCACTTGAACTATATTTATCTCCACGATATTTCTAAACTTGATATCTATCTCTCAAAGTATCAGGAAATTATTGAAGCCTTATCGAAAAACGGTTGTTTCTATTATGCGCCCAGTTTGCCTTTTATTGAAGCGAATTTAGCGCCACAGAAATATCGCTTAAAGCGAGAAAGCAAAGTCGAAGGCGTTTTGGTCAGCAAAATCAGTAGAATCGAATAAAATCTAACTTATTAGTTTATGAACAATTGGAACATTCTCGGGCACGACTGGGCAGTAGAACTGCTTCATCAACACGCGGCGCGCGGCGAATTTCGCCATGCTTATCTTTTGGCGGGCGCGCCCGGCTTGGGCAAGCGGACTTTGGCTTTGCGTTTTGCGCAGGCGATCAATTGCGCTACGCCGCTCGCGCCCGGAAATCCGTGCGGCGCGTGCCGCGATTGCCGACAAATTGAAGCCATGCAACATCCCGACTTAAACGTGATTCAAGCCGAAGCGGAAGGCGGTACGTTAAAAGTAGATCAGATCCGCGAGGTGCAACGCGCTTTAATCCTCAAGCCGTATCAAGCCGCCTATCGCGTTGCATTATTTTTACGCTTTCACGAAGCCAACGCAAACGCCGCCAACGCCCTGCTCAAAACGCTGGAGGAAGCGCCCGCGCACGCCGTTTTGATCCTCACCGCCGAAACGCCCGAACAGCTTTTGCCCACGATTCTTTCGCGTTGCGAAATTTTACGCTTGCGCCCCCTGCCCATCGCAAACATTGAAGCGGATTTAATCAAGCGCGGCGTGGATGCCGAACGCGCCCGTTTGCTCGCGCATATTTCCAGCGGAAGGCCCGGCTTTGCGCGCAACCTGATTGACAATACCGCCTTGCTCGAAATGCGCGAAGAAAAACTCAACGACCTACAAACGCTCTTGCCTGCTTCCCGCGTGGAAAAATTCGCCTACGCCGATAAACTCTCCAAAGATAAAGAGGTTATGCGGCAGACGATTTTATTTTGGCTTTCCTATTGGCGGGATGTACTGCTCTGCGCGGCGCAATCCAAACTCCCCTTGGTGAACATTGACCGCAATGTGGAAGTTGAAGCGCTGGCGCAACAAGTGAATTTAGCCGCCGCCAAACAGGCGATTACGCATCTGGAAGCGACGCTGGAAAAAATGGAACGCAATGTCAACGCGCGCTTGCTGGCTGAAGTATTGTTATTAGATCTGCCGAAGGCGTAACCAACTCGCCTTACGCGCTTTATTCGTACCGCAACGTTTATATTGCCCGAAAATATAAACTGAATCTTACAGTACTGCGTAACATCAGTAGACCTCTTGCAAAAGTATTTGTAGGGCGGGTTTTCAACCCGCCATGTGCAAAATTTCAGAAGAACGTCAGGCTAAAAGCCTGACCTACAATGGACTTATGCAAGAGATCAAGTAATTAATTGCAATTCTTAGAAGCAGAGGCGGGTAAACCAAAGGCTTCATAGACTGGCACGCCGTCCCATTCAACGGGGATGGGCAAGCCCAAAGCGAAAGCGGCAGTGGCGGCGGTATCCATCGTATGCACCGGCGTAGTTAATTGGATCGGCAAAATGCCGGGTCCGCTGACGATCCACGGGATGGTGCGATCTTCGGGCGTGTTATAGCCGTGCGTAGTGTCATGCCCGCCGTGATCGGCGCTGATGATGATCAGGGTCGAAGCGTACATATCTTTATTTTTCAGCGTTTGTAAAATATAGCCGAAGTTTTCATCTTCATTAGCGAAGGCTTCTAATTGCTTGCGCGAGAGCCAGCCGTCGTCGTGACCTTTCAAATCCCCGTCTGGGAAGTGTACAAACATCAAGCTAAAACCTTCGGAAATTTGACGGTTGGCAAGCTGAGCGATAGAAAACGGATCGTCAATTTTATCGGTTTGATCTACAAAAGCAAAATAATCTAAACTGCTTGGCTCTGTAATTTGGCGCAGTTTTTCTTTTCCTACAACCATTACGGTTCTCATACCGGCGGCGTGCGCCAAATCAAAGAGATCGGTCCCGAGGGCATAGCCGTTTTCTGGCACGTATAAATCCCAGCGGACGATATGCTTGGCGGGGCAAGTTCCCACCAGCATGGAAGCGTGAGACGGCAAAGTTGTGCTCGGCATGATGGTTTGCGCGGTTAGCGTATATGCGCCGTTTTGCATTAATGCCAGCACGTTTTCCATCTTCGCTTTTTGAATGATGTCCGGGCGCAAGCCGTCAAAGCTGACGATTAAAACGCGATTGACGTTTGGCGCGGGCGTAGCCGTGAGTGTTGGGGGAGCAAATGGGGTGGCGGGCGGCAAAGTGCTTGGAATGAGAGTCTCTGTGGGCGGCGGAACAAGCGTCGGCGCGGGAGGGGCGTTTAATGTCCCACAGCCTTGCAGGAGTAGGAACGTCAAAATCCATATTTTGTTAAGCGTTCTCAAAATTTATTCACCATATTTTCTACAAGGTACGCTTTCATGCACTTGTAAGGCAGGCAAGCCAAAGGCTTCATAAACGGGAATGCCTGCCCATTCCGGCTGGAGTGGAAGGTCAAGTGCATAAGCGACGGTGGCGGCAGTATCGGTAATACTCACTAAATTAACAAGACGTTCGGCTTCCACGCCGGGACCGACAATTGCCCAGGGGATTCTTTGATCCACAATTTGACTGCCTTCATGCTCACGATCATGCCCGCCATGATCGGCGGTGACGATGACCAGCGTAGTTTGAGCTAACCCAGACTGATTCAACGCGGCGATGAATTGACCGAACAATTCATCGCTCTCGCGCAAGGCTTTGAGTTGTGCGTTGGTCATCCAACCGTATTGATGTCCGCGATCGTCGGCGCTGGGAATATGCACCAGCATCAGATTAAAACCCAGCGGAATTTGCTCAATGGCGGCTTGCACAATATCTGCATCGTGCGGGTGAACTTCAAAAACGTCGGTAGTTTCCGGTTGCGCCAAGGCGCGTAATTTATCTTTGCCGGTGATCAAAACCGTTTTCAAACCGGCGGCATGAGCGAGATCGAAAATATCCACGCCTTTGGAATAGCCCCATTCGATCAAGCCCGTATTCCAAGTAATGCCATGCTGATTGGCGCACAAGCCGGAGATCATCGAAGCGTGCGAGGGCAAAGTGAGGCTGGGCGCAATCGTGCGCGCATCCAACGTGTAAGCGCCTTCGCGCATCCAGCGCATCAGGTTGTCCATTGGCGCTTCGGCAATTGCGTCTGCGCGCATTCCGTCAAAGCTAAAAATTACCACACGCTCCGCTTTGCCCGGCTGTAACGTCGGCGTGGGAGAAATAGTCGGCGTGGGCGTGAGAGTGGCAGTTGCGGTGACAGTGACGGTATAAACTGGCTCTGCGCTCTGGGTTGGCGTAAGCGCTGGCGGCGGCGCGGCGCAAGCTTGAATTAACAAACCAATAAAAAACGCTAGAACGTACTTTGGCAATTTATTTTCCTAACATCGGCATTTTAATGCCATGACGTTTCGCCGCTGAGACGGCAATTTCGTAGCCGGCATCAGCGTGGCGGACTACGCCCATGCCCGGATCTGTCGTCAGGACTCTTGCCAACCTTTGAGCGGCTTCGGGCGTTCCATCCGCAACGATGACTTGACCGGCATGTTGGGAATAGCCCATGCCCACGCCGCCGCCATGATGAAATGAGACCCACGTTGCGCCGCCCACCGCATTGATCATAGCGTTGAGAATCGCCCAATCGGAAATCGCGTCCGAGCCGTCTTTCATAGATTCAGTTTCACGATTCGGCGAAGCCACCGAACCGGAATCCAAATGATCGCGCCCAATCACGATCGGCGCTTTTACTTTTCCGCTGGCGACCAATTCATTGAACATCAAACCGGCTTTGGCGCGTTCGCCATAACCCAGCCAACAAATGCGCGAAGGCAAGCCTTGAAACGGAACTTTTTCTCTTGCCATCTTTAGCCAACGATGTAAATGCGCGTCTTCAGGGAATAATTCCATAATGGCTTGGTCGGTTGTGTAAATATCTTCTTCATCGCCAGAGAGCGCCACCCAGCGGAACGGTCCCTTACCTTCGCAAAACAACGGGCGAATATATGCAGGTACAAAGCCGGGGAATTCAAAAGCGTCGCTCACGCCGTTGTTAAACGCCTGCTGGCGTAAATTATTTCCATAGTCAAAAACTTCCGCGCCGGCGCGTTGAAAACTTAACATAGCTTGCACATGTTTGGACATAGAATCCATTGCCATTTTTTTATACTTTTCAGGATTCGAGATTCGCATTTCATCTGCGGCGGCGACGGTCAACCCGCTGGGGACATAAAACAACGCCTCATGCGCCGACGTTTGATCTGTCACCACATCCGGAATGACTCCACGCTGAAAGAGTTCGGCGTAAATATCCGCCGCATTGCCGATCAAGCCGA
The DNA here is from genome assembly GCA_020847355.1 of Anaerolineales bacterium. GTDB lineage: Bacteria > Chloroflexota > Anaerolineae > Anaerolineales > Villigracilaceae > Villigracilis. The sequence goes on from JADLCG010000162.1 coordinate 13,425, forward strand.
TGGAAATGGGCTTGCCTTTGGATTTGTTTTCTTCCACCAATGTCATGGCTTCTTCGAGCGTATCTACGACTACATCCACATAACCGATGGCTCTTCTTCTTTCTGCGCGTTCTTTATCCACTTCAACGATCAAGCCTACGCCTTCGTTCATCGTGATAGACAAAGGTTGTGCGCCGCCCATACCGCCCAAGCCTGCCGTCAGCACAAATTTACCTTTGAGCGAATCCCAGCCTTTGAGTTTGGCTAGCGCCCCAAAAGTCTCGTATGTGCCTTGCAAAATGCCTTGCGTGCCGATGTAAATCCATGAACCGGCGGTCATTTGCCCGTACATGATCAAGCCCTTTTTATCCAACTCGTCAAATTTTTCCCATGTTGCCCAATGCGGCACAAGGTTTGAATTAGCGATCAAAACTTTCGGCGCGTCTTTATGGCTTTTGAAAACCACAACCGGTTTACCCGATTGCACCAACAGCGTTTCATCTGCTTCAAGGTTTTTAAGCGCTTCAAGAATCGCGTCGTAGGCTTCCCAATTGCGGGCGGCTTTTCCACGCCCGCCATAGACGACTAAATCTTCGGGCTTCTCGGCTACTTCGGGATCTAAGTTGTTTTGGATCATGCGATAGGCGGCTTCGCTAAGCCAGTTCTTGCAAGCGAGTTGTGCGCCGCGCGGGGCGCGGACAATGCGGGATGCGGACATGAAAATCAGACTCCTTTGAAATAATGATTAGTCAAGTAAACGAAACGATTCAACGATTCCGTCAAAGAAGGGCAAGGTCGCATCTTTGAGATCGCTCAGGCTGGTGAAAGTGAGCGTTAATGAACCCGCTTCCAAATTTAGGAAAACTTGCTTTTGAAACAATTTGATTTCGCCGCCTTCTTTGGGAACGCTGGTTTCAGAAAGGATCACGCCAATTGGCAGACCATACTCCGTTTTGGCAATTGAATAGGAGGTTACGGTTAACCCTGAGACAGTTGTGGGCAAGGTTTCAGCCAGCGCTTTCACTTGATCTTCATTCTCCAGCGCAAAGGTTTCGTCCAAACTCCAGATCAAGTTGATATTATTGACCACTCCATTTTGAATATGCCCGTCTTGTAAATCAAAGATGAAGAGGCGCTGAACGCTGGGATCCAGGGAACTGATATTGAGCAAGGCGGTTTGAAAAGCGGGGTCTGCCGCTTGCGGGAGCGAGAACGCATCGTAATATTCCATTTGGTCAATCCGCACAGGGAGCCAGCCCGGCGGGATGAGTAAACTGTATTTGGCTTTTTCATCGGTAAACAGCGCGTTCCCGTCCGCTTGATGCGTGATCGCAGTTTGCGGAGGAGGCGTGGGCGTGGGAGACGGCTCGGCTAAAGGCGTGGCTGTGGCGGCGGAGGTGGCGGTGGGCGCAGAAGCGGTTTGTTCTAATGCGGCAGAAACTGTTTCAGCGACGATGGAATTCAATTGCGCTGAATCAGTTGTCGGCGGGGCAGAAGCGGTTGGCGCGCCTGAAACGGCGCAAGCCAACATCGTCAAGCCTAAAGCTACGACTGCGAGAGGCGCTGAATATTTTTTATTCATTAGAAGAACCTTCCAGTAGTTGAAATGAAAACTCTCTCAGCAATTATACGCTGAGAGAGCCTGCCTTCTGCGGAGGAAATGTTTTTTATTTGTTCATCAGCGTTAAAAAGTTTGTGCTTTTCAAGCGCTTCACCAATTCTTTTTGCGCGTCCCACCAGACCGGTTGCAAAGGGCAATCTTTTTCAAAGGCGCATCCGCCCGGGTTTTCAACGCAATCATTCAATCGAATGGGACCGTCAATCGCTTCAACGACTTCTAATAAGGTGATCTCCTCAGGTGCGCGCGCCAAAGTGACTCCGCCGCGCGCGCCGCGCGCGGTGTTGAGCACTCCGGCGATGGAAAGTTGCGAAATGATCTTGGCAAGAAAGGAGGATGGAATTTTTTCTTCTTTGGCGATGGCGGTAGTGGAAACGCGCTGTTTGCCTTGCCGCGCAAGGTGTAGAACTGCGCGGACTGCGTAATCCGCTTGGCGTGTGATTTGCATAGCTACTCTCTCTAAACTAGGTAAAATTTACCGTTATTGACCATTTTACAGCCATGCTTGGGATCGGACAAGGAAAATAAGCGTCGTGAAATATCAGAAATGATAATCGCGCAACTCACGTTTATTTTCGTGAACTGCGCGATTCGGTCGCCGCTTATAGAGGTTAGCGAGTGATGATCAAATTGCCCGCGCCAATTTCCACATTGATCGTGAGCGTAGGACCTGCGCCAGTTTGAGTATAGGTATTGCCGTTTTTTTGCCAGCCAGTTGTCGCGTTTACATCCGAAACGCCGCTTTCTACATTGACGACGGCATTCACGCCTTCCGGCACAACTAAAATAACGTCGCTTAAGCCGGTCTTAATTATCACCGAAGCGTCGCGTTGTAACTCGCCGGAGAAATCCAGCGTGTAATTGCCGGCGCCGCCGCTAAAATTGAGCGTGGAGAAATTTGCGTTTGCCAAGCCGATCAGTTTGATGCTCGAAGCGCCGGTATCGTAATTCAAAGCCGACATCTCAGACTGATTCAATTTTGAAAAGGTTAAGTTCACAGTCGCCGCGCCATCGCTGACGTTGAGACTCGTCAACGCCAGCCCGCCTAGTTCATAAGTCGCATCGTAGGCGCCGGCGGATATCGTCAGCGCGATCGGGTCGTCATTCAGTTGGAGATCCCATTTATTTTTATAATTACCGAAGCTTGGGATGTTGTCAAAGTTAAAATTTCCGGCGCGCAGTTCGACATTGGCGCCGTCTGTGGTGATGACCGGCTTAAAATCCGGGTAGTTGTAAACGGCTGTGCCGCTGACGAGGTCTTTTTCCGAGCCGGGAGAGAGCGTAATTTCGCCAGCGCCAAACGCGAGTTTGAGGCGCGTCTCTTCCGCGCCGGTAGCGGGTACGGCAATCGCCTCGGTGACGTCTGGTCCGGGCGTTTGCATTTTCGGCAATTGAAAGTTAAATCCGCAAGCCAGCGTGGTCAAGGCAAGGGTTAGAAAAGGCGCTAAAATTTTTGATTTCATAAGGGACTCCTACTGCCAATATACGCGGCATTTCATAAAGAAGTTGCACAGGTTGGCGGTACAATCCGGCTTAGATTGAAAACA
>JADLCG010000163.1 GCA_020847355.1 Anaerolineales bacterium
CATGCCGTCCTTGTCTGAAGGTTTGCCGGTGGTTGGCGTGCAAGCCTTAGCGAAAGGCTTGGCAATTGTCGCTAGCGCTATCGGCGGCTTTCAAGATTTGGTCGTTCACAATGAAAACGGGTTTTTGGTCGAAACCAATCATACCCTTGGCTTTGTGCAGGCTTTAGAAGCCTTACTTACAGATCAAGCTTTGTTGAAAACATTTCGTGAATATAGCCTTGTGAAATCAAGGGAATTTCAAATTGAACAAATCGCTTCAAAATATGAGGCGATTTTTCGAGAGCTAATCCGCTAGAACATTACCAGCGCGTTTCAACCGCTTCCATTAAGGTTTGTGCGGTCTTTTCCCAAGTGAAAAGCTTTGCCCGTTCATAACCTAATCGTGCTAAATTATTTCTCAAGGAAGCGTCAGTCGCCATCCTCACCAAGCCCTCAGCCAGAGCGTCTATGCTGTAGGCGTCCACAATCAGCGCGGCTGTGCCCGCCACTTCTGGAATGGAGGACTGATTTGACGCTAATAGCGGCGTGCCGCATTGAAAAGCTTCGAGGATTGGAAGCCCTAGACCTTCAAACAGAGAGGGATAGATCGCAAACTCCGCCAGCGAATAGAGCGCAGACATGTCGTCAACCGGAACTGCGCCAAGCCTGTGAACTCTTTCAGACAGCCGTGCGAGTTGTTTTTCCAGACCGCGCATATTCCAGCCGACATTGCCGGTGAAATATAAATGATGCGGGATTTTATCCTTTACCTTTTCAAAAGCCTCAAGGACTCTGGGAAAGTTTTTACGCGGCGATAGAGAAGTTGGATAGAAAATGAATGGCTTTGCAAGCCGGTATTTTTTAGCGACCTCAGCTAAGCTTGGGTCGTTGGCGAGACGGGAATATCTGCCCGCCGCCGCCCCATAAATATTGAAAGTTCGCTCTGGCGGAGTATGGAGGATGCGAATCACATCCTGACGCGTAAATTCTGAAATCGTAAAGGTTAGCCAGGCTTTTTTTGCCGCATAACGCATGGCTAATTTGGTATAGATAGTGTTGCCCCATTTATAGGCGTTTAATTTTGGGTAAAAATATCCAAGATCCAAAATAATGTTTGCTACACGCGGAGCGCAGAATAAAGAAATTGTGCCTTTTGGAAAGATAATTAGATCAATCTGATCCTTTTTGAGCGCCTGTGGCAACAAAACGTGATCCCAAAGCAGGGCGTTATCGCCGTGTATAATAACTTCTTGCGTCTTTGGGAAAGTTCCTAATAATTGAGGTGTGTTATAGTAGAAAAATAGCTCATGTTTTTCTGAAAAGCGTCTGACCAACGCGCCGGACAACCCTAAAATATATTCGTTTGGACCGCTGGCGTGTGAGTTAAGCCCTCTGGCTGAAATTCCAATGCGTAGTTTTTTTGTCATGCGCGCCTTTCTTGAATGACGCCAATCTTATCAAATAATTTGCGACTCTAAAGCGGAGAGAAAATGCCCTTTTACGATAATTTTTCAGCCATTCAACCTACCCCAGCGGGCAGTCGAATGGCTGAAAGCATAGCGGTTAATCAAATCAATGCAATTTTGAAACAGCATAAAGATGTGCGCGATGTGCTTGAACTTGGTCCAGGGCGCGGGCCCTTTGCGCATCAATGCCGCCAGCGGAATTTCAATTACGTTTGCGCCGATATTTCCCTGCGCCTTTTAAAAGAATTGCAAAGCGCCCCTAAGCGGATTCAAGCGTACGTCCCACCCTTGCCGCTCGCCAGCGCTTCATTTGACATTGCCTTTGCCGCAAATTTTCTCGAACACATGCTTGACTTCAAACACGCCCTGTATCTGATCGAAGAGATGGCCAGAGTCGTTCGGACGAACGGCTTGGTCTGCCATTGCGTTCCCGATTTTATGGATTGGGGTATGCACTTTTGGAATGGAGATTATACGCACAGTTTTCCGACCACCCCGCGCCGGGTAATGCAAGCCTATGTAGACGCTGGATTGCGCGATATGAAAATCTATCGTCTTTCAGGTCCCTGGATTGGACCGCTGGCGCACCTCGGAAATTTAATTGGCAAGTTGATACCCTCTGGCTTGGTTCAACATGGCGCCAAGCCGAGCGCTAAATTCTCAAAGGCGATTTATAGCGCCAAGACGACCTTCCTCTCTAGTTTTTTAATAATTGGCAGAAAGTAATTTCACTTTTTGAATTATGAAGAAGCTTTTTTTATATTGGAAGAGGCATGTCTATAAATTTTTTTGGGCATGGGTTTACGTGCTTTTTCCGGCGCCGCAGATACGACGCTGGCTTTTGTTATCTAAGGCGCAAAGCGTCGGCGTGGATGTGCAATATCAATTAGGCTTTGACGTGTTTGGCAACGGCAAAGTCTATATTGGCGATCGCGTTAATTTATTTGACCTTTTTATTAATGCGGTTGAGGCAGACGTACGCATCGGGGACGATAGCTTTTTTGGACATCGCGTTATGTTATTGACCGGCACGCATGATTACAAAAAACTTGGTTTTGAACGGCAGACTGCCATTAGCGGAAATTCGATTCAAATAGGGGCAGGCGTTTGGGTGGGATCTGGAGCGATTGTTTTAGGCGGAGTGCAAATTGGAGATCACTCGGTTATCGCCGCTGGCGCGGTTGTGGCGCATGATATTCCCTCAGGCGTAATTGCGGGCGGGATCCCGGCGAAAGTAATAAAAAACCTGAACTGAAAAGTAAATTTATGGAAGTTGAAGAACAAAAACAAAAAAAAAGAATTACAGGCTTGATCCGCGCTTTAGTTTCAGCGGCGTTAATTGCGGCGCTTATCTGGCAAATAGATTTTGTTGAAATTCAAGAAGCTTTGGCTAGTTTTTCCATCTGGCGGCTTTGGGCTGTGCCTTTCTTGTTTTTGATAAATATGCTCCTTTCGGTCTGGAGATGGAAAATTTTGCTCAGTCAGTTGGGCGTGAAGGAAAAATATAAACGCCTGTTTAAAATTTATCTGATCGGCTTCTTTTGGAGCAACTTTCTACCTTCCACAATTGGCGGCGATGGCTACCGATTTTTGCAAATTCGGGCTGGCCACCCGGGCAAGGATAAAGAAGTTTTTTCGTCAATTTTGTTGGATCGCGCATACGGCTTTGGCGCGCTAATCTTTATCCATTTTTTAACCGCCGCATTTTTTTATCAAATTGTTATTTCAAGCCAGATCCTGCGCTGGGTAGAAATTGGGCTGGCTGGGCTGTTTGTTTTAGGAGCGCTCGCTTGGATGCAAAGAAGACTGCTTCTAAAAGTGCGGTTGGGTCAATGGCAATTATTTCAAAAATTAATGCATAAAATTGAAAGCGTGGTTAGCATTGTCGAAAAACAAAGCAAACTGACTGTAGTTGTCTGTTTGGTAATTTCAATAAGCTCTGTATTTGTTGGTAGCTGGGCGTGGCAAATCCATTATTGGGCGGCGGGTCAGCAAATTACCCTGCTTTTTAGCGTTTTCACTTCCACTTTATCGAGCATCGCCGGCGCCCTGCCGATCTCCGTAAATGGTTTAGGTTTAATTGAAGCCGCGCAGGTTGTCGCCATGAAAGCCTATCAAGTTCCTGAGGAAATAGTGATTGTCGTCTCTGTATCCGTCCGTTTGATGAACCTATTCATTACGCTCTCTAGCGCATTGGTTTATTTATACGATTTTATTTTTAACGGCAATCGCCAAACGAAAAACTTGGCTTTGGAGCGCTATGATCAGGAGAATTGAAAAAACGGTTGTTTTGCTCGTTAGCCTTTTTATTCTGGCTAACTCAATGGCGGGTTTTCAAGAGATCGCCTCAGGCACTGGCTCTTGGATTGGCGAATATTCCTTCAAATGGGGAGCGCTTTACTTTGGCTATATTTTGTTTTCCGCCTTATTATTTGCCGCTCTGGTTTCTTTTACGTTTTGGAATAGAC
>JADLCG010000164.1 GCA_020847355.1 Anaerolineales bacterium
ACTATTTTCTTGAAAGGAGAAAATATGAAAAGCCGTTTTTCGTTTCTGGTTCTATCAGTTTTTGTAGTTGGCTCATTAGTATTAAGCGCGTGCGGCGCGCCTGCCACTGAACCGCCTGCGCCCACTGCCACCGCTGTTCCGCCAACGGAGGTTCCGCCTCCAACCGCAACTGCCGAGCCGGCAATCGGTTCGCCTGAACATCCAATCAAAGTGCTCTTTGTGCCTTCGGTGGATGTGGACTTTATGATTTCGAGCGGCGAGTTGATTTCTACCGCGTTGAATGAAGCTACTGGCTTAAATTTTGAAGTCAGCGTGCCGACTTCCTATGCCGCGACGATTGAAGAAATGTGCGCCTCCCCAACCGATACGATTGGCTTCATCCCGGCTTTGGGATATGTGATCGCCAACCAACTCTGCGGCGTGGAACCTGGCTTGGCTTCCGCCCGCCGCGGCTGGAACGTCTATTGGACGGGTTTCTATGTTGCCCGCGATAGCAAATACCAAACTCTCGAAGATTTAGCTGGCGCGAAATGGGCTTACCCAGAAGCTGGCTCTACTTCTGGATATTTGTACCCAGCCTCCATCTTTGGAGATTTGGGCGTAAAAGTTGGCGAGACCATCGAAGCTGGCGGTCACCCGCAATCTATCCTCGCGGTTTACAACGGACAGGCTGATTTCGCCACCGCTTATTACAGCCCCCCATTGATCAATAACGGCAAATGGGCGCTAGGCGATGCGCCTGACGTTCCAGAAGATGCGGTTGATTCCTGCGCCGTCAATGCGGATGGAGAACTCTGGTGCGGAGATTACCGCGTTTTGGACGCCCGCGCCGCAGTGGTTAAGGACGCTCCAGACATCATCAAGAAAGTCCGCATCCTGACGCTTTCCAAAGAAATCCCGAACGACACCATGTCTTTCTCGCCGGATTTCCCGGAAGACTTACGCGCAAAAATCATTGAAGCGATGACCGCTTTCGTCTCGCTGGATAACGAAGCCTGCGCGCAATCCCTCTGTAACGAAAACTTCTACAGTTGGACCGGCGTTGGACCCATCGCGGACGAGAACTTCGACGGCGTGCGTATTTTGGTCGCCCAACAAGGCATCACCCTCGACAAGCTTGGTAAATAAGTTTAAGCGCTTTACAATATCTTGCCCCAGAGTTTTCTGGGGCAAGATTTAATATACGGCATTATTTATTTCCTATTTTTTCTAAAGAAAAATCTCAAAGACAAAGCGTGAGGAAGGCGGTATTTCAGTATGTTAGAAGTTAAGAACCTTTCCAAAACTTACGATGGCGGGATGCAAGCCTTAAAAAACGTCAGCTTTAACGTGAAGCAGGGCGAGTTTCTCGCCGTGATCGGGTTGAGCGGCTCGGGCAAATCCACATTACTGCGCTGTATCAACCGGCTGATCGAACCCACCAGCGGACAAATCCTGTGGGATGAGCAGGATATCACCGCCGCAAGTCAGGATGAAATGCGCCACATCCGCCGTAAGATTGGCATGGTCTTCCAACATTTCAACTTAGTCACCCGCTCAAAGGTTATCACCAATGTGCTGGCTGGCAGGCTGGGATATGTAAACCCAATCCTTAGCGCCTTCAATCGTTTTCCGCAAAGCGACGTTGCCATGGCGCTCGATCAGTTGGATCGCGTCGGCATTAAAAATCAGGCGTATAAACGCGCCGATGAATTAAGCGGCGGGCAACAACAAAGAGTCGGCATTGCCCGCGCCATGATGCAACAACCGACGATGGTCTTAGCGGACGAACCAGTTGCCAGCCTAGACCCGGTTTTGGCGCATTCGATCATGCAACATCTTGAAAAGATCAATAAAGAAGACGGCGTGACCGTTTTATGCAGTTTGCACTTTTTGGATCTAGTCCATCGCTACGCCGACCGCGCGATTGCGCTCAAAGAAGGCGCGCTGATGTTTGACGGCTCGCCCGACAAAATTGACGATCAAAAGTTCCGGGAAATTTACGGCAAAGACGCAGAGCGAATCGGCTAAAGGAATCATCATGAAAAAATCTCCTGCTCTACTCAAATCTGTTGTGACTGGCTTGGTCACAATCCTCACGCTGATAATTTTCGCTTATGGTTTTTCAGTCACCAACGTCAATTTTGAAGAGACGCGCTCCGAAAGACGTTTAGCCTCGCTCACGCGCATTTTACGAGCGTTGGCGCACCCTAAAATTTTTGATTACACCTACGAAACGTTAAATGTTGAAGTCCCCTTTTATTTAGGTTGTCCAGAAGGCGGCGCGGCTTTCCCCGAAGTAGATCGCTCGGGAGCGTTCATCCTAGTCAACGCCGGATGCGCCGCGCCGAAGGAAACCATCACAGTTGAAGGTCACAACTTTCAAGAGAACTCCAGCGGCTCAATCAGTTTCATTGGCATCAGTCCCGAAGCGCCAGACGGTGTGCCAATTTCAATTGGGAATTTTCAAGCGGACGCGCAAGGGAATTTCAAAGTTGAAGTGACCCTGCCCAATCGTCAGATCAAGCCGGAGCCGCAAGCGCTCCGCGCCACCGGGCAAATTCAAGTGGGCGCGCCAATGCTCTCACAAGAATCCAAAGTCACCTGGGATAAGATCATCGAAACCGTATTTATGGCTTTGTTAGCGACTGTCTTTGGAACGCTGTTGGCGGTCCCGATCAGTTTCTTCTCTGCGCGCAACTTAATGTCGGAAGTTAAAAGCCCGCTCAGCAATATTTCGCTTTCGTTGATCGGCTGGCCCCTCGGCATGTGGCTGGGCATAAAAACCAGTAAATTTTTAGCGAACTTGCTAATGCCGCTTTCCAATTCGTTTCTTTTGGTTTTAGCCGGAACGCTGGTTTTCCCAACGCTGGGCTTTTTCTTTGCAAAATGGTTTCTCGCTAATCAAAATGAAGAATTGGAATATCGTTTTAGAAAACGCTTGATCAATTTACTCTACACTGTGAGTCTGGCGGCGCTGGCTTTGATTTCAATTTTATTTGCGAGCAAACTCCTGCTTCAAATTGGCGCCTACCTCACGCCAAACAAAGACGTGCCTTTATACTTCTTGCGTAAATTCATTGCTCAAATCGGAGATATTATCGCCATGCTGGCGCCGGTCTTTGCGACGCTGGTGAGCGGCGGCATTTTCGGGGGATTCTTCGCTCAACTTGGGCAAACCATCAGCGATAGAATGCCAGCCGCTACCGCCAAAATTTTCAATTTGATCGTCACTCCCATTGCAGGCGCGGCAGTGGGCATTTTGATTTTACAAGGCTTGAATTGGTTCTATCAATTCAACGACCCGGCAATTCTATTCTACTTGCCCGCCGGAATTGGCGCGGCGCTGGGCTTGACCTTAGCGCTGGTTGCCGCGCCCAAGCAACCTCTGCCCATCGGCATTTTCATCTATGGCATCTTCCGAACTTTGCTCAATGGCACGCGTTCGGTCGAAGCGTTAATTATGGCAATTGTGTTTGTGGCTTGGGTGGGGCTGGGTCCATTTGCCGGCGCGCTGGCGTTGGGTTTACACACCGTCGCTTCAAACGCAAAATTATATTCCGAACAAGTGGAAAGCATTCTCGCTGGTCCGCTGGAAGCGATTCAAGCCACCGGCGCAAACCGTTTACAAACGATCATCTTCGCCGTTGTGCCGCAGATCATCCCGCCCTATATTTCCTACACCATGTATCGTTGGGATATCAACGTGCGTATGTCCACGATCATCGGCTTCGTTGGCGGCGGCGGGATCGGCTTCATCCTCCAACAAAATATCAACCTGCTTAACTACCGCGCCGCGAGCGTGAATATGTTGGCAATTGCGATTGTCGTCTCCAGCATGGATTATATTTCCTCCGTCCTGCGGGAAAAATACGTCTAAAAGTAAAAAGCGCGGATTGAAAAAATCAATCCGCGCTTTTTTTATTTAACGGCTGGCGTTGAGCGCTTCAAACGTGCGTAAAAGGTTGATCAAAATATCGTCGGTGAAGACGTGCATTTTATGAAAGATTTCGGCAGTTTGGCTGGAAGGCACGTTCGCTTCGCTATAAATTTTAATCACCGATTCGATCAAGCTGTTTCTAAAAAACAAAAAGGCTTTTGCCGCATCCACATAATTTAAGCGATAGCGATGCGCCCGCGAAGCATATTCATAGCCGATTGCATAAGCCTCGCTCTCCGCCTCTGCCCCGCGGCTAGCCACATAATTGACCAGCCCGTGAAACAAAGAGCGCGCCGTTTGGCGGTATTGAATGCGCGCATCTTCATCCAGCCTTTGATACCAAGACTCAGCCTCAAGACTGCCTTCTGAAATTTGCAAGCGGACGTTGCGAATCACTTCCTGCATTAGGCGCTCTGGTTTAAACGCCTCATAATGTGACTTTGAACTGGTCTGCGCCCAAAGTAAAATTTCCTCACGCCGATAACGGCGATGCCCGCCTTGCGTTTTATGCGTGGGCAGTAAGCCTTTATCCGACCATAAGCGCACGGTGCTGGGGTGAACGCCTAGAGCTTTTGCCGCCGCGCTGAGAGAGAGCCATTCATCAGCCATAGGTTTACTCGGCTATCAAAGCCACTTTCTCCGTGAAGTTTGGATCGCGCGCTTTTTGCTGAAAGGCGTTCACGTCAATGCGATACAGCAGAATTGCGGCGATCAATAACATCAGCGCCTCAATGCCAAAGACGGTTAAATATCCGCCGAGGGCGTTGCCGGTTAAGTGCGTCGCTAAATCGGCGACCACGCCCGCCATGAGCAAGCCGGTCAGCCGCGAGAGCCCGTTGGAAAAGCCCCACGCGCCAATATACAGCCCAACTTTTTCCGGCACGGTTAGGTCAAACATCAAAGATAAATTGGCGATGGTTGAAAGCCCGGTGCCAAAACCAAGCAGGGTAATGCCCACATAAAAAAGATGTTGGCTGGCAGTTATACCGCTGACGATAATGATCACAAAGCCAAATAACGCGCCAAGATTGCCAACTTGCGCGGTGTATTTCTTCTTCACGCGCCCATCCAAGAAACCGGCGATGATAAAAGCCAGCAAAGAAAAACTGTTGGTGATGGAAACGATCCGCGAGGTTTGTTTGAGCGTCATGCCAAAGGCTTGCGCGCCAAACGGCTCTAGCAGTACATCCTGACTGAGGATGGCGGCGAGCAGTAATAATAAATAAACGAAAAATATTTTGGCGACCGGATTTTCCGTAATGGCGGCGGTCATTTCTTTCAGCGTATAAGTTTCAGATTTTGCGGCTGGGGCGGAAAACTCAGAGCGTGGCTCCAACTTGAAGATGCCGAACAAGCCGAGAGTTAAGGCAGAGGCGGCGACGATCACAAATGCGCGCGAGAGCGTGACTGGGTCATAGGTTGGCGCCAGACGGCTTAAGGTGATTCCAGTCGCAATCAGCCCAACGACCATAATCGTGAACATCGTGGCGATGGTTTTGCCGCGCTCGTCTTTTCCAGAGAGTTCGGAGGCGAGGGCTAGATAAGAAACTGCTGAAAGGTTGTAACCCATGCCCCAAATGCCAAAGGCGATAATGCCAACGACCACGCCCGCAGAAAAGTTGCGGCTCATCAGCGCGGCGATTTGCGGCGAGACCGCCACGCCGACCACGCAGAGAATTAAACCTACGAGAATATAGGGCGTGCGGCGATAGCCTAAAATTGGGTGGCGATCTGAAAATGCGCCAATGGCAACTTGAATGGGCGCAAGTAAATAAGGGAAGATGGCGAGGATGGTGAAAAGGGTTTTGGAAATGCCAAGATCGAAAATCATCACGCGGTTGAGCGTGCTGTTAATCGGCACGAGCGTCATGGCGACGGCCGTATGAATGAGAGCGAGTTGGAGACGTTTGAGGAGCATGTTTTATCCGTAAAAAAGATGTAAAGAATAAGCGGCTCCAAATTTACTATGGAAATCTACGAAAAACAATGTAGATTTCCATAAGATTTGAACGTGCAATTGTGAACGCCTTTTAAGTTGCGTTGACGCCATATTTTTCGGAATATAATTCGCCTGACCAACAGCCTTAGAAAATCAGGAGAACCTATGAATCACAATGAAGCTTTAGCTTTGGTGCGCGAGTTCGTGAAGAATGAAGGTTTGGTGCGCCACATGCTTTCAGTAGAAGCCGCTCTGCGTTTTTATGCGGAAAAAAATAATGCGGATGTTGAAACTTGGGGGTTGATCGGTTTGCTCCACGATTTTGATTGGGAGATTCATCCGACGCTGGATAAACATCCGCAAGCCGGGTCGGCGCTTCTCAGAGAAAGGGGCGTGAGCGAAGAGATCGTTCAGGATATTTTGAGTCATGCAGATCATACCGGCGTGCCGCGCGATACGCTCCGCAGAAAAGCGCTCGCCGCTTGCGACGAAGTGACCGGGCTCGTGACTGCCGTGGCTTTGGTGCGCCCGTCCAAATCGCTGTATGATCTTGAAGCTTCTTCGGTCAAAAAGAAATGGAAAGACAAAGCTTTTGCCGCAGGCACAGACCGCGCCGAGATGGAACATGCCGCGCAAGAGTTGGGCGTTGAATTATGGGAACATGTAGATAATGTGATCATTGCCATGCGGCGAATCGCGCCGGAATTGGGACTGGTTGGGAATATTCAACAGCCGTGATCACGGCGCGAAGAATTGCGCATAAAGCGCGTCGCTGACGAAGAATAGTCCTTCGGCGTCTCGATAAACGAGACGGTATCCGCGTAGTTGATTTTGATCGGCGTCCACGAAAAATTGATACGTGTCCTGATAGGTTGCGGGATCCACTGCATTTTCTTGCGCGCCGCTTTGGGTGTAATCCAAAATTCGTTGAGACCAAATAATGATCAGGTCCGGTTTGAGCGTTTCAATCGTGCTGTATTTGCTATTCCAATAGCTTTTGACAATCCACCTTGAATCGCTGGGCAGGTACATACGCACGTCGCGGAAGACGGTTAGCTTTTCAGCGGTTTGTATTTTAGGCAGATAATCTTGGGCGAGAACCGCATAAAACGCCAGCGATTCTTCATGTTTTTCGCGCGTGAGCGTTTCTTGATATAGCTCTATATCTTTATTAATATAAATTCCAAATTGATAGACGCAGATGGCGGCAATGACCGCGCCCCATGCCCAAGCCAGCGCAGACTTATTTCTTGACGTAAAAGGCGGGAATTCAAAGAAGACGATGACGCTACTGTAGATAGGGAGCAGGATGGGCAGAAAGAAATGCGTGGGCTTGATGGCAACGACGAATAAAACATATAAACCAAAGGGGATGGACCAAAACGCGATCAGCGCATGACGCAGACGGTTTTCGCTTTTCCAAATGCCCAGCCCCAGCCCGATCAAAGAGAGCAGGATGAAAATTCCCTGACCGTATAAATTTTTGATGATTGGAAACCAGGCGGCTGGTCCGTTGGCATAATTCAGCACCCAGCCTTTGTTTTGATAACGAGATTGACGCGCGAGGATTTCCAGCATATCGTTGAATTGACTTTTCAAAAGCATGAACGGGTTGGCAATGACAATTGTCAGCGCCATGAGCAGGGTAAAGAACGCGCCCAGTCGTATGGCTTTTATCCAGGCGAGCCGTTTTGTAAAAATTCCAATTAAGAGATAGGCGGGAATCGCTAAAAAGAAGAAAAGCCCAATGACTTTCGTCCCGCTTGCTAGCCCGGTGGCGATGGCGGCGAAGTAAAAATCTTTTCCGAAGCGCAGGTTGTCTCGATCCAGAAAATAAAAGGTGAAAACAATGAAGAGAAACGCGAGGCTATCCACATGCCACCAGAGGCTATTCTCCACAACAGCCGAAACGGATAAAAGAAAAATCAAAAGCCCAACGCTTTGCAGGTAGGATTTGAATTTTGTCTGGATATAAACCAGCGTAATCAGCGCAACCAGCATGGGCAGGATGCCGATAAACTGGCGCAGAATCAGCAGGTTGAACTGCACGTTGTCGTAGCCTTGCGTGAGCGCAATCGGCAAAAGCGCCAACGCGCTGGAAGCGTAAAATGGCCAGCCATAATAATAATGCCCATACACGATGAAGTTGATCAAATGCGCTTTGAACGTTTCTTCGGGACGAATCATTTTGATGGCAATGGGATATTGCGCGAATTCATCCGGCTCGAAGAGCGAAATCATCATGCGGTCTTTGGCGCCGGTGTTGTTAGGAAAAATAAATAAAACAAAATAAGCCGCGCCGATTAAAACAAGCGCGAAGAGGACGCGCTTTTGAGTTTGAGTCATCAGGCAATGATACCATTGAGAGTAAACAGAAATCCCGCTTATGGCGGGATTTCTGTCTATTATTGTTATTTCTTTTTCTTCTTCTGTTCTTTTTTCTTCAGCGCTTCTAATTCAATTTTGCTTTTTTCAAGCTCGGTTTGCAGTTTTTTCTGTTGCAAATCCGCCAGCGCCGATTCGCGTTTTTCTTTCCGCCAGGTAATTGCGGTGGTGACGATGAAGCCCACCAGCGAGATCAACGAGGCGAGGGCTGATCCAACAAAAGCGGCGACACTTTGACTTGCAGAGCCATTCGATGAGGGCTGATTGGGAGCGTTTGGTTCTTCCGTTGGAATCACCGAGGGAGCGCTTGTGGGTTGCGGCATTGTCGCAGAGGGAAATCTCACGATTGGCAAAGCGAACAAAATAAATGTAGAAACAAGAAACAGCGCCAAGAAAGCGGTTTGAATTTTATTGAGTTTCCACATTGTTTACAGCCTCTTAATTCATTTACGGATTCTTTTTGAATCTCACCAAGGCTAAGTTCTTACCGCAATCGTTATAAGTATCAATCGTAATTGCGTCTGAAAGCGGGAGCCCGGCTTGATCTAAAATTTGAACGGTCAGTTCGCCTTTGGAGAGAATCGGTACGGTGCCGAGGAAAAATTCATAGCCGGATTTTCCATAAGCCGGCGCAGTGCCGGTGACGGTGACGGTCGGCGGCTCGTTTTTCGTTTTGCCGTTGTAACTGCCGCCGAGACGAATGACGATTCCGGTAATATCTGCATTATTTGCATCCACGACCGTGCCGCCCACGCCTTGCCAGTTACATGCCGAATCTGCGTGAATGATCGTGCTGTCAATATAAGTGACCGTTGCGGAGAAAGGCCGCTTGGGCGCTTTGGTGGCGGTAGGCGTAACGCTGGGGGTGATCAGCGAGAGCAAAGTTGGGGAGGGCGCAAGCGTGAGCGTCGGCAGGAGCGTTACAGTTTCAGTGACGACGGGCGTGAGCGTTGGCGTCCAGGTTGCGTCTAATTGGATCGGCGTAATTGTGGCGGTGGCGGTGGGGTTGCGTCCGCCCGGCGGATATGGGTTTAGTTTGGAGGTTGGGTATAAATAGACGATCAAAAAATACACGCCCAAGCAACCCGTGATCAATAAGACCAAAATGCTGAGCATATCCCAAATATCAATTTTGTTTTTAGGTTTGGGCGTATCTTCATAATCATAATTATAGTTACTCATTCAGTTACTCCAAAAAGTTATGGGGATAGAACAATTTCGCTACTGGCGCGTTTTTCCGTAACCCAATTTCTCAACGCCTGTTGTTGCATCGTCAATAATGCGTCCGGACTCAGTTGCTGTTCTCCGCGTTCGATAGCTTTGAAGATGTGAAAGCCGGCGTCCGTTTGAATAATTCCGCTGATCTCTCCAGCTTGCAAATTGAAGACGGCTTCATCGGCTTTGGGATCAAGCAAATAGCCGCGCGGCGTCCAGCCTAATTCGCCGAGCGTCACCGGATCGTAAAGCGCGGCGAGCGCGTCAAAATCGGTCCCATTTTGCAATTGTCCCAGCGCGTAATTTGCATCTTCCTGATTATAGGTCAAAATTTGACGCAGATGAATTTGCTCCACAGTCGTTGGCACATCCGCAATGATTTTGTCACGCATCCACGCCGCTTCAATCGAGCGCTTCAACGCGGCTTTGAAGGATTCGTCGTCATACCCATGCGCGGACTTCCATTGATTAACCGCGTCTGGACTGCCCAGCGCATCTATTCGGGACTGGAGGTCTGCGTCGGTCAATTGGAAATTCGCTTCTCTCGCGGCTTGCGCTAGCAATACTTCCGCGATCAAATCTTCCAGCACGGCTTTGTTGGCGTCTTCATCGGTGAATGTGACGTTCATGGCAGTTTGCGCGGCTTTATAACGCGCCAATTCCGCTTGAAATTCAGCGACGGTAATATACTCTCCGTGGACAAGCGCCACGGAAGGCGGCGGAGTGGGCGTTGGCGGCACGGGCGTAAAAGTCGGCGGTTCGGGGGTGGCAGTCGGAGTCGGGGCGAAAGAGACGCAGGCATTTAATCCAAAAGCGCAGAGCAGGATTAGCGGCATCAAGAAAAAACGTTTAGAAAACATTCGTGGAATTATACCCGCGAGCGGGCGCGGCATAAATTAAAAAAAGTAGGTCACGCTGTGCGCGTGACCTACAAATTTGTGGGTTGGATTAATAATCCATGCCACCCATGCCGCCGGGCGGCATAGCGGGGGCTTTATCCTTTTCAGGAATATCGGTGATCAACACGTCGGTGGTGAGGATCATCGCGGCGATGGAAGCGGCGTTTTCGAGCGCGCCGCGTACCACTTTGACCGGATCAATCACGCCGGCTTTGATCATGTCGGTATATTCGCCAGTGAGGACGTTGTAACCGATATTGACGTTCTTCTTTTCAGCGGCAGTGCGGCGCACGGTGTCAATGATCACCGAGCCGTCTTGACCGGCGTTAGAAGCCAACTTACGGATGGGGGCTTCGAGCGCTTTCTTGACGATGTTAATGCCGACTTTGATTTCTTCGTTGTCGTTATCCGCTTGCGCCTTGGCGAGTTTATCCAATTTGTTCGCGGCATTGATCAAGGAGATTTCACCGCCGGGGACGATGCCTTCTTCCACTGCGGCGCGCGCGGCAGAGAGCGCATCTTCCACGCGGTGTTTCTTTTCTTTCATTTCGGTTTCAGTTGCGGCGCCAACGCGAATGATGGCTACGCCGCCGCTGAGTTTGGCGAGACGTTCTTGCAGTTTTTCCTTATCGTAATCGCTGGTGGATTTATCAATTTCGATGCGGATTTCCTTGATGCGGCCTTCAATATCGCCCTTCTTGCCTTTGCCGCCAACGATGGTGGTGTTTTCTTTATCAGAAACAATCTTCTCGGCGCGGCCCAAATCTGAAACGGCGACGCTTTCCAACTTGCGTCCGGTCTCTTCAGAGATGACTTGTCCAGCAGTCAACACGGCAATATCCTGCAACATCGCTTTGCGGCGGTCGCCAAAGCCGGGGGCTTTGATCGCCAACACGTTCAACATGCCGCGAATTTTGTTCAAAATCAAAGTAGCGAGCGCTTCGCCGTCCACGTCTTCGGCGATGATGACCAATTCGCGCTTGCCGAGTTGGACGAGTTTTTCGAGCAACGGCACAATATCTTGCGCGGCGGAAATTTTCTTATCATAGATCAAAACATAAGCGTCGTTGATCTGCGCTTCCATCTGCTCGCCGTTGGTGATGAAATACGGGGAAAGATAACCGCGATCGAATTGCATCCCTTCCACGAAGTCAGTTTCAAACTGCATGGTCTTGGATTCTTCAACGGTGATCACGCCGTCTTTACCAACTTTATCCATCACGTCGGCGATCAAATTGCCAACTTCCGCATCAGCGGCGGAGTTGGTGGCAACCGAAGCAATTTCTTCTTTGGTGTCAATCTTGGTGGAATTCTTCTTCAGTTCGGTCACAATCGCTTCAGTGGCGAGTTCAATGCCCTTCTTCAAGAGCATCGGGTTGTAACCGGCTTCCAAAGCCTTCAAACCTTCGTTCACAATCGCGTGCGCCAACACGGTGGAGGTGGTGGTGCCGTCGCCGGCGATATCGTTGGTCTTTTGCGCGGCTTCTTTGAGCAATTGCGCGCCCATATTCTCAAACGGGTCTTCGAGTTCAATTTCCTTGGCGACAGAAACGCCGTCATGGGTGATGGTGGGGGAGCCAAACTTGCGGTCAATCGAAACGTTGCGACCTTTTGGTCCGAGGGTTGCAGAAACGGCGTTCGCAACCACATTCATGCCCTTCTTCAGCTTACTGCGGGCTTCTTCTGAAAATACAATTTGTTTAGCGGCCATAATTCACTTCCTATTCTGATTGATTTAATGACTAACCGACAATACCGAGCAAATCGCTCTCGCGCATGATCAGCAATTTCTTGCCGTCAATTTTCACTTCAGTGCCAGAATACTTGGCGAACAAGACCACATCGCCAACCTTCACGTCCAAAGCGATTCGTTCGCCTTCATCGTTGCGCTCGCCGGGTCCGATTGCCAACACTTTGGCTTGTTGGGGTTTTTCCTTCGCGGTTTCAGGCAGGATGATGCCGCCAGCGGTCAGTTCTTCCTGTTCGATGGGTTCAACCAAAACGCGGCCGCCCAAGGGCTTAAATGAGATTTTTGCCATTTTACTCTCCTATAAAGTTTTGAATTTTGAATAAGCATAGAATTAGCGCTCAAAGCTTTAGAGCGCTAAACGTCATTTTAGCCACTTAAATTAGTGAAGTCAAGGGAATTGTAAAATCTCTTACATAATTCTGATAATTTGACGGCTTCGCCCCTTTCCCCGCTCGAACTTGCCAGCCTTTCAGCGGCATTTCCCCCGCCCAAGCTTAGAAAAGCCCCGCCGCCTTAAGCTTTCGCACTTTGCCTTGCTTAATCTCGCACTCCCACAATCTAACCGTCTTCCAACCTTTTCGCGCCAAAGCTCGGACAACTGCGCGATCCCGTGCCTGATTGCGCTTAATTTTAGCCTGCCAATATTCCGCATTTTCGGCGGGCGTCACGTTACGACAGGTATGCCCATGCCAGAAACAGCCATCCGCAAAAACGGCGATGCGGGCTTTCGGAAAGACAAAATCTGGATGACCGATCAAG
This sequence comes from Anaerolineales bacterium, assembly GCA_020847355.1. GTDB lineage: Bacteria > Chloroflexota > Anaerolineae > Anaerolineales > Villigracilaceae > Villigracilis. The sequence goes on from JADLCG010000164.1 coordinate 12,867, forward strand.
CTGGAATTTCTGCGCCAGCCGGTAATATGATACTGCCTGAAAATTTTGATTAACGCAATTTCAGTAGAGCGATTACCCTTCGACTTGACCGCCCGCATAACCGCCGAGCGCTGTTGCTTGGAAAAAGAATCGATCATCTGGTTGTCGCTTCGCGCAAAACCGGCAAAAACGCTTCCAAGACCGCCCTAATCAAATTGACCGGAACGGCGTTACCGGCTTGCTTGCGCGTCTGCGATTCGCTCACGGCAATCTTGAACGAATCCGGAAAGCCTTGTAAGCGCAACATTTCTCGCGGAGTCAAGCGCCGCTTTCCATCCACCAGCAAATAATTATAAGAAGCGCCCGCCCGCAAAGCGCAAGAATACGGATAGGAA
>JADLCG010000165.1 GCA_020847355.1 Anaerolineales bacterium
AACCAGATCGGAAAACTCAATTCATATTCTTCAACAAACGGCTGAACAATTTCTCTTTGTTCTTCCTGATTAATGCCGATCAAAATAAAGCCTTGCTCTTGATATTTTTCATAAAAGGCTTGAAAGATCGGCATTTCCCGTTTACATGGCAAGCACCAAGTTGCCCAGAGATTAACCAAAATCACTTGCCCGCGATAATCCGCCAGCGAGACAGATTCTCCGCTGAGGGTAGTGAGCGAAAGCTGAGGAGCAGGATAATTTTGTTGAGCAGGAACAGCCGAAATGTCGGAAGCGGCGGCACGATCCAATTCACGAAAGATCAAAAGCCAGGCGAGGATAATCCCAAGCGAGATCAGCCCAGCGCCAATCAAAATTTTTGAAACCGTCCAAGCGGAAGTTTTTGGATTTTCTACCATATTTGGCGAGTATAACCGAAGGCGGAGCCGCCTATTTCAGTTTCTAAAATATCGAACCAGCAAAAAAGTTCCGGCGAGGATTAATGCAAACGCCCAAAGGTAATTGGCGATTTCAAACAGCGAGGCAATTCCTAAAACCGCTAAAATGCCCAACCCCAGCGCGGGCCAATACGCCCAACGCATTCCCGCTAACAGCGCGACTAATAAAAATGTGACGCTCAAGCCAAGCAAGAAAAAGCCCGCGCTTTGAAATTCTCCAAAGCGTTCTGAAGCGACCGTCATGCCGCCCAAGGTTGTCAACACGCCGGCAGGGATTAACGCCCACCAGCGCTCTTGCGGAGACAGGAGATAGACGATCCAGAAAGCCACGGCAATGCCGCCGAAGAAAATCAAGCCGCCGAAGTTTTCAAGATTATCTGGCAAAAAGATAGTAACGCCAATGGCAATGAGCGCAAGCCCCGGGAAAGCGCCCCACCAATGACCGCCCAACAACAAACTCAAACATAACAAACCTGCGGCGATAAAGACTCCGCCCCAAAACAACCCGGAAGCGTTTTTCAAATAACCTAGCGCTTGAAGCAAAGCTAGCGCGCCGCCAAGCAATAGCAAAATACCCAAGACAATTTCAGAATTAAATTTTTTTAGCATTTTAAAACCTTTGAAAACTAATTGGTATTTCCAAAGAACCCGCGCCGCGCCTTATTCGTCCCCGCGTCTTCTATAAGCGCGGTATAAGCCGTTGCCTAACACCCACAAACCGGCAAGGATCAACAAAATCGCGGGAGCATAGGCGCCAAGCCAAGGCAAACTGCCATAAGCGGCAGAGAAGAACAGGAAAATCGCCACGCCTAAAGCGAATAGTCGTAAGCCGCGCTTCAAGTTGTACGATGTGTCATCGCCAAGCAAACCCTGAAGCATAGTCCCCACTCCAATAAATGCGAGGATCAATACCCAAACATACCAAGCTTCTGCGGATAAAAACCGTTCTTGATAATAAACGATCGCTCCAATACCGGCGATCAAGGCGGCAGGGACGGATAAACCCGGCTGACCAACGATCAAGGCAAACAGAAAGATCAAGCCGCCGATCAAAAACATGTTCATGGGCCATTTTGAATAAGCCTCAAAAAAATCCCGAAACGCCGGAACGGTTTGATTGAGCATAAAGCCTACGCCCAATAAAATCAAAATCAATCCCAAAGTAAGTTGTGAACGGCCTCTTCTCATAACATTCTCCTTGTGTTTGCCTTTAGTTTATTCCTTTTTGAATGAAAAAGCAAAATCTAATCTACATACGCACGGCGGGTAAACTTCGTTGCGCTAAAATACGCCTTATGAATATCACGATTTTTCCATTTCAACCGAAATATCAAACCGAAGCAAGGAATTTAATTTTGGCTGGGTTGGCTGAACATTGGGGTAAGAATTTTGACCCAAGCAAAAATCCCGACCTTGACGATATTGGTCGGTCCTATGCAAATGCCTATTTCTTGATCGCTCTGCAAAACAATAAAGTGATCGGCACAGGAGCGTTAATTCCAAAGTCCGAAGAGATTGCCGAAGTGGTGAGAATGTCGGTTGCCAATTCTGCGCGGCGCAATGGAATTGGCAGAAAAATCTTACGCGAACTGTGTCGTTATGCTAAAGCGCACAACTACAACCAAGTGATTCTCGAAACCACGCACACTTGGCGCGATGCAATTCAGTTTTATCAAAATTTCGGTTTTCAAATCGCCCGGCGCCAAGGCGACGATATTTATTTCACGCTCAATCTGAAAAAATAAATCAAATTTTAATTTAGGTGCGGTACAATCAAATTGTGAAATCAAACGTAACGATCAACGTCCTCTCAAATCTCGAAGAACTCAGCGAAGCCGCAAAAATATCTTTTCTTGAAATTGCCAATGAATCTATTCAAAAGCGCGGGCGATTCTTAATTTCTCTTTCTGGCGGCAACACGCCGATGAAGCTATATGAAAAACTTGCCCACGAAAAACTGGCTTGGGAAAAAGTATATTTCTTCTGGGGCGATGAAAGATGCGTGCCAGTAGACGACGCTGGAAATTGCTATGGGCAAACCAAGAAAATCCTATTCGATAAAATTGGGCAGACAAATATTCAGCGCATCGAATCGGACCTCGAGCCTGCTTCTGCCGCGAAAGCATACGCCAACACTTTGAAAGATTTTGCCGAGCCGCCGCTGGATTGGCCTCGTTTTGATTTAGCGCTACTCGGCATGGGCGATGACGGACATACCGCTTCTTTATTCCCCGGCTCTCCAGTTGAAGTTAACTCTGCAACTGTGGCTGTGGTGGCTAACTATCAAGACCGCCCCGCCAACCGCGTGAGTTTGACTCAAAATGTCTTCAATACTGCCAGAAATATTTTCTTTTTAGTCTCTGGTTCCAGCAAAGCTGAAACGCTAAAAAAGGTATTGAGCTCCGAATATGCGCCGCTGGAGTTGCCCGCTCAACGCATAGACCCGCAAAATGGCAAAGTCGTTTGGTTCGTAGATTCAGCGGCGGCGAGCCTTTTATAACTTCAAGCGTTCAAAAAAAACAGAAGATTACATAAACTGCTCTTGAAAGGAGTTCTAAAATCATGGAACTAGCATTAATTGGTTTAGGAAAAATGGGATCGAACATGGCTCTGCGCCTCATGCGCGGCGGACATCGCGTTGTGGGGTTTGACCGCTCGCCAGCGTCCGTAGATTCCGCCGCTCAGACTGGCGTCATCGGCGCGCATACGCTGGAAGAAGCTATTGGTAAATTAACTCAAACGCCAAAGGTAGTTTGGATCATGGTGCCTTCTGGCGCGCCAACTACCGAAACTATCGAAAAAATCGCCTCTTTATTACAGAAAGGCGACGTAGTAATTGACGGCGGAAACTCAAATTATAAAGATACGATCAAACACGCCGAAACGCTTTCCGCGCAAGGCATAGACTTTGTAGATTGCGGAACCAGCGGCGGCGTTTGGGGACTCAAAGAAGGCTATAGCTTGATGATTGGCGGAAAGCAAGAAGTCGTTGAAGCGTTAGCGCCCATTTTTGAAACGCTGGCTCCAGCCAAAGACAAAGGCTGGGGATATGTTGGTCCGCATGGTTCTGGTCACTATGTGAAGATGATTCACAATGGCATTGAATACGGCATGATGCAAGCCTACGCCGAAGGCTTTGGAATTTTGAAAGGCAAAAAAGAATTTGATTTAGATCTCGCGCAAATTTCGCACATTTGGCAATACGGAAGCGTAGTCCGCTCATGGCTGTTGGATTTAGCCGCCAATGCCTTAGACGAAGACGCAGATTTGAAAGAGATCAAACCCTGGGTGGCAGATTCTGGCGAAGGGCGTTGGACCGTTTTTGAATCCATAGACCTAGACGTGCCGGCGCCGATCATCACCCTCGCCTTACAAATGCGCTTTGCCAGCCGCGATGAAGAAAATTATCCCGCCAGAATGTTGGCGGCGTTGCGAAATCAATTTGGCGGACATGCGATCAAAAAGGAAGACTAAGTAAGGCTCAGACCGTGAAAAGCAGGCATAAGCTACGGTCAAATAATTATGAACAATAACCTACTCACAACCATTATCATCTTCGGAGCTTCGGGAGATTTAACACAGCGCAAGTTAATCCCCTCGTTATTTCACCTATTTCGCAAACGCCGAACGCCCAGTCAATTTCAAATTATTGGGTTTGGCGGCACCGAATTTTCAGACGATGGTTTTCGAGCGCATTTGCTGGAAGGTATGAAAAAATTCGCAAGTTTTGAATTCACGCTCGAAGAGTGGAATACGTTTGCGCCCAGTTTGTGCTATGTAACCGGAAATTACACTGAACTTGAAGATTTCAAAAAACTTTCCGCTCAACTTGCAAAATTTGAAAACCACGAAAACGCCAACCGCTTATATTACATGGCGCTTCCGCCTAAACTGTTTCCCGTGATCATTGACAATTTAAGCGCCACTGAGCAACTAGAAGAAAATGGCGCGTGGCGCAGAGTCGTTTTAGAAAAACCATTCGGCACAAGTTTTGATACGGCGGCGACCTTGAACAAGCAGGTGCATAAAGCCTTAAACGAAAACCAGATCTACCGCATTGACCATTATCTCGGCAAAGAAACCGTACAAAATATTTTATTTACGCGCTTTGCCAATACTATTTACGAGCCAATTTGGAATCGCAATTATATTGACCATGTTCAAATTACAGTGGCGGAAAAGGTCGGTTTGGAACATCGCGCAGGCTTTTATGACGGCGTGGGCGTATTGCGCGATATGTTTCAAAATCATTTACTGCAACTATTAACTCTGGTTGCCATGGAGCCGCCCGCATCTTTTAATGCCAGCCATTTGCGTAATGAAAAAGTAAAAGTACTCAGCGCAATCAAGCCCATGTCGCCTGAGCAGGTTTTGGTCAATACCGTTCGGGCGCAATACAAAGGCTACAGACAAGAAAAAGATGTCGGCGCAGAATCCACTACGGCGACGTATGCGGCGCTCCGGCTCTTCATCAACAATTGGAGATGGAAAGGCGTGCCGTTTTATTTGCGCTCAGGAAAAAATCTCGCAGAAAAACAATCGCAAATTATTATTCAATTCAAAGAGCCGCCGTTGGCGATGTTCCCTATGCAAACTATGAAACCAAATATGCTGGTTTTATATCTGCAACCCGACGAAGGCGTGCATTTGCGTTTTGAAGCCAAAGCGCCGGATAAGGTGAACGAAACGCGCTCGGTGGATATGGAATTTCACTATGACGCCGCGTTTGGCAAAACCGCCATCCCTGAAGCCTATGAAAGATTGTTGCTCGATGCGCTTCAAGGCGACGCTTCACTGTTCACGCGCGCGGATGAGGTGGAAACGGCTTGGTCTATCATTGATCCAATTCTGCAAACGTGGGAAACGTACCAGACTCCGCCTTTGGCTGGTTACAAAACTGGGAGCTGGGGTCCCGCTGAAGCAATCGAACTGCTGGCGCGTGACGGTCGGCGCTGGCTCGACGAAGCCACAGACTAGCTTGTCGGCAATTAAGCGCAGAAGCAGAAACCCTGCTTCTGTTTTTATTTAATTACTTGCAACTATTTAAAACAGGTTGCGTAGGTAAAACACGAAAAGTTTTTAGCGGAGAAAGCCCATGAAACTTTTTACAAAATTGACTGTCCAATACACAAAAGGAAACTCATTATGAAACTCACCAAATTAGCCCTCCCTATTTTATTGGCGCTATCTATAGCGGCTTGCGGCTCGGCGCCTGCCACTAGCGAAGCGCCTGCCATCCCGACCGTGATCGCAGACGATACGATCATTTCTGAAGGTCGGCTGGAGCCTGTGCATTTCACCGAATTAGCGTTGAATGCCAATGGATTAATTAGCGAAGTGCTAAAGTCTGAAGGCGAATCGGTTACTGCGGGTGAAGTAATTGCGCGCTTAAAATCCAGCGACGCGCAAACCTTAGAATCTGCTCAAGCCAAGGCGGCGCAAGAACTCACTGCCGCCTATCAAGAAGTGCGCGACGCGCAATTCAAGTTGGATAATTTTGACGTTCCATCTGAGTTTGCAGGCCTGACCCCTTCAGAGGCGGTCAAGGCGATGCTTGTGCAACTGGATAAAGCCCGCGCCGATTTTGAGCCTTACAAAAATATCAACGATCGTAACCTTGAACTAACAGACGCACAAAAACGCGGCGAAGAAGCAGTGACCGGCACGGCTAAAATCTATAAAAAAGCGTTAGATAACGCTTGGGCAAAATATCGTAAGGCTATTCAATGGCTAGAGCTTGAATCCGCCGCAGAAAATGCCAATTCGCGCCTCAGCAACGCTCAAAGAGATTATGACGCATTGCAAGATCCGTCATTTTCAGAAGATACGGCTGGCACGCGCGCCGCGCTCGCCAATGCAGAAGTCCGCGCGCCATTTTCTGGCACAATTACAGATTTAGACTTGAAAGTCGGCGAGTTTGAATCAGCCGGCGAAACTGTCGTAACCATTGCAGATACCGCTAGCTGGGTGGTAAAAACCACTGATCTCACAGAAATTGACGTGGTCAATATCAAAGAAGGTCAACCCGTCACTGTGAAGTTGGATGCATTCCCAAAGGTTGAGTTCAAAGGGCATGTTTTATCTATTGGCGAGAACTACACTAAGAATCAAGGGGATGTAGTTTACGAAGTCACAATTTTATTGACCGATAAAGACGCCGCGATGCGTTGGGGTATGACGGCGGTCGTCACTTTTGAATAAAATCAAACGCCCCGCAGGTTTAAAGAAAATTAAACCTGCGGGATGTTCGTAAGGTAGAGGTTAATTATGTCTATTTCACTTTTCAAAAAAAAGAATGCCGCAGAAGGTGCAGAAAACAGCCGCCCGATCATAGATTTACGCGAAGTTAATAAATATTATAAAACCGCCGGCGGCGATTTTCACGCGCTTGAAAATATAGAATTGCAAATCAACGCGGGGGAGTTCGTCAGCATCGTTGGCAAATCGGGAAGCGGGAAGAGCACGTTGTTAAACATGATCACCGGCATAGACCGCCCCAGCGCTGGCGAAGTATGGGTCAATGGAACGGCTGTGCATGAGTTGAACGAAAACAAAATGGCGCGTTGGCGCGGAAAAAATCT
>JADLCG010000166.1 GCA_020847355.1 Anaerolineales bacterium
GATCCATCTCCACGCAGATTGAGAATTTTTTATCCGCTAATTTTTGCGCGAGGCGCGTAGGCGGCGCAACGTCTGAAGTTTCGGAATCGTCAAACGCATCTGAAATTTGAATTTCAATTTTTGGCGCAGGCGAAGTCTCCAACGCTTTTTTCATCGCGGCAATATGTTGGGGCGTAGTGCCGCAACAACCGCCGATCACATTCGCGCCTGCCGCGGACAAGGCAATTGCATATTCGCCAAAATATTCCGGATCCGCCGGGTACATAATGCGCCCGCCCACTTGCTCGGGCCAACCGGCATTCGGCTTCACCCAAAACTTCCCATCCGGCACGGCATGGCGCATATTCTTGAGAATGCGTAATAGTTGTGAAGGTCCGCCGGAGCAGTTAACCCCGATCACATCCGCGCCGGAGGCGTGTAAAGTCCGCGCCACCTTGATTGGGTTATCGCCCAGCAAAGTCACGTCGTCGCGCGTGAATGTGACGGTGGCGACGACCGGCAAAGCCGAGGATGATTTTGCGGCTTTGATGGCTTCTTGAATTTCGTACAAATCGCTCATCGTTTCGATGACGATTAAATCAGCGCCGGTAGCGCTCAATGCTTTGATTTGCTCCGCAAATGCGCTTCGGGCTTCCTCGGGCTTGACTCGGCCAAATGGAGCGATTCTCACTCCCAGCGGACCCACGTCCCCCGCGATGAACACGTCCTTGAAAGAGGCAGAGACTACGCGTTTGGCAAGTTCCACGCCTGAGCGGTTGATTTCAACGAGTTCATTGTGTAAACCATGCTTGCTTAATTTATAGCGATTCGCGCCGAAGGTATTGGTGATAATTAACTGCGCGCCCGCTTCAATATACTCGCGGTGAACTTCCGCAACGGCGGAAGGGTTGGCGAGATTTAATTCGTCGAAACATTTATCAAAGCTCACGCCGCGCGCGTGGAGCATGGTTCCCATGGCTCCGTCAATTAGTAATGGGTTTTGTGCAATTCGTTCTAAAAACTTGTTCATTGATTCTCCGGTTGTTTGATAACGGCAAAAACTCCGTTGTATTTTTTGATCTCGTAAATAATTTTTGCGTCAGGGTAGGATGTTAAATCTAAGTTGTATCTTGTTGTTGAAACGATGTAGTTATAGGATTCTGCGCGTTCTGGTTCGTAATCTGAATAAACGTTTATATCACTGCGGGCGTAAAGCGCAAAGAGGTGCGCGGGACCATCCACCCAAATATTTGCATCTGGAGGCGCAATTTCATTCAGGTAATTCGCGGCTTCGCGATACGAAGTTCCCCAGTAATCTAGTTCGTATTTGCGAAAGACGTTTCCGGCGAAGGCGTTGTAATAAGTATATTCATAAGGGTGCAGACGCACCACGCCGATTACGCCGGGCAGAAGGCAGAATAACATCAAGCCGATGCGTAATTTGGGATTCTTGAGAGTCTCAAATAAAACCCCGGCCAGTAAAAATACAGGCGGAATAATGAAGAAGATTTGGCGGAAGTTATCGTAAAGCGCCGAGCGCGATGCAATAAAGTAGACTGCAGGAAGCAGAAACCAAACCAATGAATAAAGCAGTAATTCTTTATTTTCTTTTTTGACTAGCAAGAGGACAGCGCCAATCAACGCTAAAACCCAAACTGGTTCGGTGAGTTGAATGCCGAAGAGGGCGGGTAAGTATGAAAAGGGCAATTGAGTGGAGGCGTATTCCGCGCCGTTGAAGAGGACTTGTCCGCTCCAAGGATATTGCGACATGACCTTGAGGCTCTCGATGAAGCGTTCAATTGGATTAATCCACAGATAGGGCCAGGTGAGATACATGACGAGCAGGGCTGTAATTCCATACAGCGTGAGCGGAAGTAAAGCGCCTTTTTTTAGTTTGCAAAACGCATGGTAACAGATGAAGATCGCGGCGAAAGGTCCAAGAATGCGGATGGAAGTAGTGAAGCCAAGGAGGATTGCGGGAAAGAGAATAGAGAACAGAGAATAGAGAACGGTTTTTGGTAGAAGCCGATAGATGAAAAATAGTAGCGTAGATGTAGAAAAAATAAAGATAAAAGAACGTATCCAAAGGAAGAAGACGAAATATCTTTGGATGTAGATTTCTGCGCTGACTTTATTTAGGTCTGAAGCGAGGAGGGAGATGAGATTGGTCTCTCCGGCTTTGGCAGATTGGACAAGGCTTGCGATCAGGCTGTGAAATGAATCGGTGAAGAGGAAAAGCCCAATGGTGAGAATCAGCCAGAGCGCGGAAAGAAGCGCGAGGATTCTTTTGGAGCGTGGATTCAGTTCGGTGGGTTGTAGCGGTTGAAGCGTGTCAAAAAGTTTCAATCCAAAATGAAGAGATAGAAGAAAGAATGCGAGGAAAGGGATATCTTTGGGGCTGATGAAGGCGTGACCGAGGAGCAGGGGGTGCGTTGCAAAGAGAAGCGTTGAAAAGACGCTCGCAGTTTGATTGAGCCAGCGCTTGGCGAGTTGATAAAATGCCCAAATGCCCGCGAGGTAGGTGAGGAAGTAAAGATAGTGCCGCGCGTCTGATTCGCTGAAGATGAATTGCAAGGGCTGGGCGAGCAGGCTCACTACCATCACATAAGCGGGACCGTAGTTATCGTA
>JADLCG010000167.1 GCA_020847355.1 Anaerolineales bacterium
CCAGCGGCGCGCTGTGCAGTTTATTCGCCATCCTCGCCATCTTTGATAAAGATTGGAAGATGATGATTATCTGGATGATCGCCGGTATGCTCATAGACGGCTTCGACGGCATGTTAGCGCGCTGGGCGGACGTGAAAACCTACGCCAACGGCATAGATGGCGCCCTGCTCGATAATGTCCTCGATTACATCAGTTATGTTTTGCTCCCAGCCTTATTTTTTATCAAAGCCGATGTCCTGCCCGAAAACTTGCGCTTATTTAGCGCTTGCTCTATTTTGATCACTTCTGGCTATCAATTCACCCAAACCGACGCCAAGACCGACGATCATCACTTCAAAGGCTTTCCTTCTTATTGGAACATCGTCGCTTTATATATGCTCATGCTCGCGCTTTCCCCGTGGATCAATTTTTGGGCGTTGATGGCGCTCAATATCTTGGTCTTTGTGCCGATCAAATATATTTATCCCAGCCGCAATAATTATCTGCGCCGCCTCACGCTCATCCTCACCTATCTCTATGGCGTCATCGGTATTTGGAGTTTGCTCACCTATCCCAATCATCCGCGCACATTGCTCATAGCTTCGTTTATTTATGTGATTTATTACATCGTCTTGAGTCTTATTCCCAAGCACAAAGCGCAACATGCAAATTGAAATCGCCGTTCAAGCGGATGACGAACTCTATGAAGCCTTTCAGCGCCTCGTCCCGCAGTTGACTCACAATAACCCGCCGCCCGCTCTGGACTTTTTGCGGATTCTGCTCCGAGAAGATTCGTCCACGCTGTTAGTAGCCCGCGACGAATCGCGGCGCATTGTCGGCGCGTTGAATCTCACCGTCTATCGCGTGCCAACCGGCATTCGTTCCATCATCGAAGATGTCATCGTGGATCAGTCCGCGCGTGGGCAGGGGATTGGCGAAGCCCTGATGCAACGCGCCATCGAGATCGCCAAAGAAAAAGGCGCCAGCAACATCGCGCTCACCTCCAACCCGATGCGCACAGCCGCCAATCGTTTGTACTTAAGAATGGGCTTTCAAAAACGCGAAACCAACGCCTACCAACTAAAACTTTAGACCTTCAACCTTCAACCAACGCCTCGTCGCCTTACTCAAATCCCAATACTCTCCGCGATATTCTTCGGGTAATAACTTCGCAATTTCATACATCATCTCATCTACAATTTCCTGACGAATCTCGCTGGTGACTTTCACGCCTGTAACATTCAACTTGAAGGGCTTGCCCAGCCGAATATGAAAATCAGTGCGTTTGAAACGCTTGAGATTGGCGAGATATTGCTCGCCGCCCCAATGCGCAATCGGGAGGATCGGCGCGCCCGAATGAAGAGCCACAATCACAGTCCCCGGCATCGCGCGGATTAATTTGCCCGTTTTATTGCGCGTGCCTTCCGGCGCCAGCCCAAAAATTCTGCCTTCCGCCAAAGCTTTTAGCGCCAGTTTGAGCGCGGTCATATCCGCCTCGCCGCGGTGGAGCGGAATCATGCCCCAAGTGGTGAAGACCCAACGTAAAAACCAATTTTCCCAAATTTCAGCTTTTGCCCAGCCGGTGATATTGCGCGGTTGCAAATGCGCAAACAACAACGGCGCTTCAATTTGACCAGTATGATTCGCAATCGCGATCAACGGACCGTGTTGCGGAAAATCTTTTAGATCTGGCGCGTCAATGCGGCAGGTGAGATTAGTGTATAAACGGATTGCCGAGTTGATCAGCCAATTCATCATGCTTGGGCGTAGATAATTTCTAATTCAGCGGGGAGCAGTTCAAGGGTTAGGGCAGAGGCGTTCAGTCCAATGAATTCGCCGTCGGCGTGCGCGGGAAAAGTCAAATCTAAAGATCGGATGGAAATCTTTTTGGCGCGGCGCATTTTGATCTCGGGCAATTTGTGTTGCGTGCCTAAAAGAAAATGGGGGAGCATCGCTAAAATGCGAAATTTGGAAGCGGTTTCGGCAATGCACAAATCCAGCCAGCCGTCGTCGGGCAAGCCTTGCGGCGCGAGTTTGAACCCGCCGCCCATGCGCTGACCGTTCATCACGGAGATCATCAACGAAGTTTGCGTGATGGTTTCTTTGCCGTCTAAAATAATTTCGATGCGCGCCGGGTTGTAATATAGAAAAACAGTTTTGATCACGCCGATTAAATAAGCCGGCAAGCCGCGCGTCCAGCGGACTTTATCCGCCTCATGCCCAACTGCCGCATCGAAGCCCGCGCCAATGCCGTTGCCGAAATATCTGCCTTGCGGATAATCGCCGCCTTGCGCCAGCCCAATATCAATGCGTTTTCTTTTATTTTCTTTGAGGGCTTTCAAGCCGTCTTTCAAATTTGTGGGAATGCCTGTGCCGCCGGCAAAGTCGTTGCCTGTGCCGATACTCAACACCGCAAAAGCGCTTTTAGTAAAGCCGTTTTTTCTGGCTTGCATGATGCCGTTGATCGCTTCATTCACTGTGCCGTCGCCGCTAGCGCAGACGATGACATCGTAACCGTCTCTTGCGGCTTGTTCGGCAAGTTCGGCGGCGTGCCACATTTTTTGTGTTTGGGTCAGCGTAAAATCTAACTCATTGGCTGTCAATTCGGATTCAATTTGCGGGATGGATTTTCCGCCGAGGCCCCGCCCGGAAGTTGGGTTGACGATCACAAAATATTTCACAAAACGCTCCTATATTGAAGTGGCGCGAGTTTATCACAAGCGCGGTTTGTGTTTCAAGTAATCGGCGGGGGTGTCTAAATCCTGCA
>JADLCG010000168.1 GCA_020847355.1 Anaerolineales bacterium
ACTCACCTGAACAAAAATATAAATTCAAATAGAAAGAGGTTTATCTTGTCACAGCCATCCGCGCCTTTTCGTTATCATTCCCTGCAAGTCACTTTTCACTGGCTCACTGCCCTGCTGATCTTTGTAACCTATGTTATTGGCAAAGTCATGAGCCCTATCTCCAATCAGGACGCAAGCAAAATCGCGCCTTTGACCGTTCACATGCTCATTGGGATTCTCATTTTACTCATTCTCGTCATCCGCTTCATCGCGCTGATGAAATTCCCGCGCCCAGCCCGCGCCGCCAACGAAAATATGTTCCTTTATCGGCTGGCTAAATCCGTGCATCATACGCTGTACTTATTCATCTTCATTATGTCGGTCAGCGGTCTTGCGCTGGCTGTACGCGCCAAAATTCTGCAAGCTATTTTTGGCGGCGGCGCTCTGCCTGAAGATTTCAATTATCTGCCGCACGCCGTACATGATTTCCTCGCGCCTTTGCTTCTCATGTTAATTCTCCTGCACATCGGCGCGGCGTTCTATCATCAATTTATCGTCAAGGATAATTTATTGGCGCGCATGGGCTACGGGAAATAGTTTTTTATATAAAGCAAAAATTAAAAGTTGCCGGTTTGTTGAAAATAAGTCGGGAGCGGAGGCGGCGTTTGATGAAAAGACGGGCGTATTTCAAAAAAATCAAATTTACCGATCACGTCATAGCCTTCTTCCCAACGGCTGTCGTTTGTGACGCTTAAGCCCACCCGCTCAAAGGGTAGCGAATTTTGCAGGTTGGCGACGCTCTGCCAAGGTCCGGTTTGGAGCGCGTAAAATGCGCCAATTGAATCCGGCGTTTGAATCAACATCAAGTACATATCAGTCGCCTCAGTTGGGAACGCCAAGCGAACGCGCTCTCCCGCCAGGTTATGTTCTAGGAAAATGCCGTTACCGCCCAGCACGCATTCTTGACAATAGCCTCGGCTAAGGGCAAGGTAACGTCCAGCTTCGTCAAAAAGCAAAAGCCCAGCCTGCTGATAATCAAAGAGCGGCTGGGTTTCCAAGCGCGTCGTAATCGTCCACTCCGCTTGCGGCACGGGCATCCATAATAAATTCAATTGCGCGGCGCCCAGCGCGCGGCTCGCGTCTCCGCCGGTAATTTCAAGCCAGCCGTTTGAATTGATCTGCCAACGCGAGGCGTCTTCGTTTTCCCACGTCCAAGCGGGATTTAATTGTCGTTGGAAATCATCATAAAAGACGAGGTTTTGCGCGATCGCGGACGCGCCCGTTATGGAATTTGTTTCAGGTTCAAATTTCTGGAGGTTGGTTTCCGCATCCAGGCAAACGGCGAAGAAAGTAAAAATCCCCAAGTAATATGCCACGCGCAGAAATGCGGCTCGGACGAATACTTTATGCGGCGCGCTCCTTACATGATTCATATTCAGCTCCTTACGCAAAACCAAAACTTGCTTTAAGCTAACGAATACGAAAAATCAATCAGGCAACGAATATATTTTTCAAACAACGTTCTATTTCAAGGCAGGTCTAAACCAATTAACGGCGTGCGGCGTTTCAGCCATTCTGCCCCTAGATCCGTAAGTTGATCTTCGCTGAGAAATTGGCGCGCCATGCGAAAAAGGGCTTGTTCCTCTTTTTGAAAATGACTGCGCGTGACGAGCAACATGCGCTTTACAAAAACGCGGGCGGGTTCAAGTTCAGTCGCCGCTTCAACTTTGCCGAATAAATCTGTGATTTGATCATGCTCCATGCGCATCACGGTCAGGGGACCGCCGTTCGTTCCCAGATGCGCTTCTAAGGCATTGAAGAGCAGTTCATCTTCCAGGCTGGCGTGCGCCTCTAAGGCAAATGCAAAAGCGGCGATTCGATTCTGCAGGACCGAGAGCGAGTCAAAGGTCGGCAAGCCGCGCTCAATATGTTGAAGGAATAAGTAAAAAACTCCGTGTTCGTTAAGTAACGCGTCTGTAATCAGCATAGGCGGAAGATTATATCCGAAATCAATGCCGCGCTTTGTTCCAAATCACCACTTGATGTTCACGCCATAGATATGAAAGCGGAAAGACCAACAGATGCACAAGGCGCGTAAAGGGCAAAAGCAGGATGATGATGAAACCGTTGAGGAAATGGAACTTAACCCAAAACGGCAAAGCGGCGACTGAAGAAATATTCGGTTGTAATTTAATCAGTGAAATTAACCACGGCGCGGCGGTATGTAAGAACCAATCCGAACCCCAGCGATAATAATACGCCACCCAAAAGCCCAACGCCACTTGAAGCAAAAGGAAGAATAACAAAATCCAATCCATCTGCGAAGTGACCGCATTGGCGCGCGCATCGCTGAGGCGGCGATAGAAAAGAACGAGCAAGCCTACAGTGGTCATCAGCGCGAACGCCAGCCCGATAATTTCTAAAATATAGAGGCGGGTTTGATCGGCGGTGAAAAGCCCCCACACGCCGGGGAAAAGCAGAGCCAGCAGATGCGCGAGCAGAATAGTGATCACGCCGTAATGCCAGGGCACAGATCCAAAAAATAATTTGCGATTCTCTAGAAATTGCGAAGATTGACTCGAATAGGAATATGGATCGAACCAGAAGCGGTAAATAGAGACGACAACCGCGAGCGCCACCGCTATATAAGGAAAGCCGATAAAGAGGGCGTTATCAAACATACATGCTCCTTTTCATTCACGCTAAAGAATGAGGCTTGGATTAAGAAGTTTCCAAAACGTCCAAAACTTGAAATTGATTTTGCAAGACGGCGCGCAACGCTTCTAACACGCCGTGAAATTGCGTGCGCATCTCGGATTCCTGCTCCGCTTGAGGCGCGTCGGCGTTTTCGTCTTGGTCAAAGCCTGCGGATTTCGCGCGTCCGGTCATACGCTCCAGCACAGGCAAGAGCGCGTCGCGGGCAATTTCATCCGCTTGAACTGTATCGCGGGTTGTCGCCAAAAAGCGGAGGATGACCGCCAAATGATCGGGGAGTTCAGTGGCGGGAAAGCCAAAATCTTCGGCGTTATAGCGCTGTTTTAATTCAACTAAAAACGCGCTCCGTTTATACGTCTCACCAAAAAGATGGTAGCCAACATACGGATGGCAAGCCGCTTCAAGGTCGAACGTGCCGGTGTAAACTTCTTCCAAGCGCCCGGGCGTAAGCGAAGCGGCGTAGTCGTAAAAATCCTGCAAGCGTTCAGCAGAGACAGGGTCGGCATCCTTCAAGAGCGTTTGCGCTTCAAGCGCGGCTTGCAAGGTTTCGCCCGCGGGATATTCCAAAATTCCGGCAAACCAATGATAGAGACTGCGCATTTCAATTTCGGTATACATTCGTAAATCTCCGTTTTAGATTTAGAATTTCCGCTTGGCAATTTTATTGCGGACGCCAAAACCCGCTTCGCGCTTCCGTTCAAGCGGATTCTCCCAAGCCTCCACAGCGGATTCACGCCCAAGCGGCGGAACGACGAAGCGCTCTTCATAGGTCGGGAGCGAAGTCAGGCGGAAGATCGCTTCCACTTCTTCGGCGTTGGTATTGCCTTGCGTCAGCGCTTCATCCACTTCGGCGGGTTGATAGTCTTTCACTTTTTGCGCGCGCTTGAAGATACGCACGGCGATCAATTTCCGATAGACGGCTTCTACTTCTTTCACATTTCCGGCGGAGAATAAACTCGCCATGTATTTGATCGGCATCCGCGCCTTATCCAGCGAACTGAGCATGGCGGGCAAGCCTTCTTGATTCAGCCCTTCAATATCATACGTGCCGTCTTTGGTCTTAGCGAGAATCGGCAACATGGGCGGGACGTAATACAACATGGGCAAGGTGCGAAATTCCGCATGGAGCGGGAGCGCGATCTGCCATTGCTTGACGAATTTATAGATCGGCGAATTTTGCGCGGCGGTGATCATCACGTCTGAAATGCCGTTGGCTTTCGCGGCGGCGATGATCGCCGGATCAAATGGGTCTTGAATCATCTCGCGTTGCGCGGCGACTAGCTCTTCATCCGGCACAGAGGCGGATTTTTCAATCAAATCCGCATCGTAGAGCAGAACGCCCAAATAGCGAATGCGCCCTACGCAAGAATGGAAGCAAGCCGGGGGTTGTCCCGATTCAAGGCGCGGGAAACATAAAATACATTTTTCCGATTTTCCCGAAGACCAGTTGAAATACGTTTTCTTATACGGGCAACCGGAGATGCACATGCGCCAGGCGCGGCATTTCTCTTGCGAGATCAGGACGATGCCGTCTTCGCCGCGTTTATAAATTGCGCCCGCCGGACAAGCCGCCACACACCCCGGGTTGAGGCAGTGATTGCAAATGCGCGGCAGGTAGAAGAAGACCACACGCTCAATTTCAGCGAGTTGTTCGCGCTCTTCTTCGGTGAGCTTATCCAAATTGACGTCATTTGCCGCGTACACTGGCGAGCCGCCTAAATCGTCATCCCAATTGGGACCGGCTTCAATGGTATCCATCGGCTTGCCGGTGATCATTGAAACAGCGCGCGCAGTGGGCTGATCGTCGCCTTCCGGCGCATTAAACAGATTTTCGTAGTCATACGTCCAGGGTTCGTAGTAATCGTCAATGGTGGGCAAGGCTGGGTTGTAGAAAATGTTCGAGAGTCCGTTGGTGCGGTTATGCAGGCGTAGATGAATTTTGCCG
>JADLCG010000169.1 GCA_020847355.1 Anaerolineales bacterium
ACAACACTTATTAAGCGATGACCAATTGAAGGAATTTGTCTTACAAACTCTATTTGAAAAAGCAAGGTTTTTGAAGTGGAATTTGCAGGCTTGGGCTGTTTTGAATAATCACTATCATTTCATCGCCAAGTCGCTTGAAGACTCAAAAACACTGTCAAAGCTTATCCAGCAACTTCATTCAATTACCGCCATTCAAATTAACAAATGGGATGGAACGCCAGGTCGGCAAGTTTGGTTTAACTATTGGGATTCCTGCCTGACGTATGAAAAGTCATATTACGCCCGTTTGCATTACGTTCACATCAATCCCGTTAAACATGGGGTGGCGATGAACGCCGAAGATTATCCATATTGTAGTTATAGATGGTTTTTGGAAAATGGGGATAGCAAATTGAAGGAACAAGTTTTCAACCAGCCAATTGATAAGATCAACGTAAAAGATGATTTTTAATTTCAACCAGTAAATTGGTTGATTCCAAATTGTGGAGTCAGGGAGCTTGCTCCCGTATTT
Organism: Anaerolineales bacterium; assembly: GCA_020847355.1. Classification (GTDB taxonomy): domain Bacteria; phylum Chloroflexota; class Anaerolineae; order Anaerolineales; family Villigracilaceae; genus Villigracilis. The sequence goes on from JADLCG010000169.1 coordinate 512, forward strand.
GGAGTAAAAATAAAATCGACCAGCAAGCTGGTCGACTCCATATTAGATTCCACCACGTTCAAGCATAATCTTTTTTATTTGCTTCTCTAATTTGTCGGCTTTCTTTTCAAGGTCGGCGAGTTCTTTTAGGTAGCCATCGCCCGCAGATTTATCTGGCAAAGAGTTAATATTAATCCGCACGTTATATCCTGCGGCGGTTAAACAGGCGCGCGCCATGGCAAAGCCAGACAGGGCGTCGCTAATGGCGTTGAGGTTTCCACGCTCGGCGCATTTGAGAGCAAATTCCATGATTTTTACGGAGCGTTGAACAGATTGCAAAGGCACATAAGCGGCATTTAGCGTGGCAAATTGAATCGCGGCGATGCGGGCTGTTTGTTGTTCGGCGGTATCTTTAGGAAGTTTGAAAGCGCCAATCACAGCCTCAAACGCCGCGGCGTCATCTTCCACAGCCTGGGTCATTTCGGCGCGTAGTTTTTCAGCCTGGACGCGCACGGCTTGCATTTCAGCCTCCACTTCGGCGTATTTCTTTTTGCCAATCGTCAAGCCCGCCACCATGGCCACGAGTCCCGCGCCCATGGCGCCGGCATACGCGGCCGCGGAGCCTCCGCCCGGAGCAGGCAAAGGCGAGGCCAATTCGTCGAGAAAAGAAACCGGCTTGGGCGCAGAAAGCGGCGAGGCGGATTGAGCGGCAAAGAGTCGCGATTCGAGAATCTGCTCTTTATCAAACTGATCCAACTGCGTGTACCAGACCGCCGCATCCACCAGCGCTTCCTGTGGAATTAACCCAACCAGTTCGCTGTGATGAATGCCCACGCCATAGCGCCCGGCTTCGCGGCGAATAAATTCAACGACGCGGGCAATCGGCGTATCGCGAAAATTGGTGAGGTTCATCGAAACTTGCGCGCGACCATCCACCAACAAACCGAGCCCCTTGACATAACGCAAGCCGCCGGAGGATTGACGCACGGCTTTGGCGATTTTTTTGGCGATGTCAACATCGTCGGTAGTTAAATAAACGTTGAAGGCAATTAACGGATTTCGCGCGCCGATTACCGTGGCGCCCGCTTTGGGGAGTTTGCTCGGTCCAAAATCCGGTTTGCGATTTTCGTTGGTTTCGATTTCCGTTTTAAGGACTTCATATTGACCTTTGCGGATATTTTCGAGGTTCGTCCGTTCGGGTCTGGTGGCCGCCGCTTCGTACAAATAGACCGGAAGGTTGAGTTCTGCGCCCACACGTTTTGCCAGGCTGACGGCGATGGCCACGCAATCTTCCATGCTGGCGTTGGAGAGCGGCACAAACGGACAAACATCCGTTGCGCCAATGCGCGGATGCTCGCCGGTGTGAGAGTCCAAATCAATTAGCTTGGATGCCGTTTGGATGGCGCGATAAGCGGCTTCTTCCACGCCGGCTGGCGAGCCGGCAAAGGTTAACACTGTGCGGTTGTGGTCCAGGTCGGACGAACGGTCGAGAAGTTTTACTTCACTGACCGATTGGATGGACGCGACGATTTGATCAATCACTTCGGGTCGGCGCGCTTCGGAAAAATTGGGGATACATTCGATGAGTTTGGTCATAGGGTTTGACAGTCCGTTGTTTAGGTTGTGAAGCAATTATAAAGGATGAAATGGCCAAGAAGAACAGAGGTATAATTCTGGAAGTCAAATATGCGAATCGTCACGCGAAAACGCCTTAACCAATTTGCAGAAAAACACCCGGATACAAAATCAGCTCTGCAAAATTGGTACAAACAGATAAAAGAAACCAAAGCAAAATCTTTTGTTGAATTAAGGAATTTTTTCAGAAGCGCGGATCAAGTTGGCGCCTTAACCGTTTTCAATATTGGCGGCAACAAAGTTCGTTTAATTGCCGCAATCCATTACAATCGACAAATTATTTACATTCGTGCAATTTTAACCCACGAAGAGTACGACAAAGGAACCTGGAAGGAGTAAGAATGTTGGACTTAAGAATTGAAAAAGCCTCCCCACACTGGGTAGAAGTCTCTCAAATTCTTTATATTCCTCATACAGAAAAGGAATACGCAGAAGCTGTGCGCTTGCTCGACAACTTGGTTGACACCGTTGGCGAAGACGAAAATCATCCGCTTGCTTCACTTATGGAAGTACTAGGGATTCTGATTGAAAAATACGAAGATGAGCATGTACCAGAGATAACTGAGCTTTAATATAAAAGTCCCTGATTTTTTCAGGGACTTTTATTATTCTGTCATACCTTGGCCAACTGGAGCTACGTTCGATAGCCCAAAGCGGGTTGATGTAAAATTACCCCCATGCAAAAATCCCGCTTGGAAGCTTTCAGCGACGGCGTTTTCGCCATCGTCATTACGCTATTAATCCTGGATATTCGTTTTCCCGAAGTGGATTACAGCCGCTTTGTAGAAACGCTCGTTTCCATCCTGCCGCGCATTCTGGCCTATGTCATGAGTTTTATCATCATTGGACTATACTGGGTTATTCATCACAATTCCATGCACGTCATGCGAAAAATTGACCGCGGTTTCCTCTGGCTGAACATTTTGCTTCTATTGTGTATCAGCTTTATCCCCTTCCCAACCGCGCTCTTGGGGCGCTATCCCTATCAGGCAGATCCGATCATCCTCTATGGGGCAACGCTGATTCTCTGTAATCTAATTGGCTATGGCATGATTCTCTACGCGCATTATCACCCGCACTTAACCTCGGCAGAGTTCGGCAGGCAATACCTGCGAAGTCACACGCCAAATTATCTGCTCGTCAATGGCGCGTATTTGATTGCGATTCTTGTCGCCAATTCAATGCCGGTCTTGAGCTATATCATTTATGTCGTCATGGTTTTAACGGTAATTATCGTCTTGCCGAAGCAAAACGACGGAATTAATTATTCAGGGAGTTGAACATGACCAAAGGTCGGCTCGAAGCCTTCAGCGATGGCGTGATCGCCATCATCATCACCATCATGGTTTTGGAATTAAAAACGCCCACAGATAACACGCTTGCCGCGCTCGCGCCGCTAATCCCAAAATTTCTAAGCTATGTGCTTAGCTTTACCTATATTGGAATTTATTGGAACAATCACCATCATTTATTACAAGCCAGCAAAAGCGTCAACGGCGCGGTTTTATGGGCAAACACGCATTTACTTTTCTGGTTATC
>JADLCG010000170.1 GCA_020847355.1 Anaerolineales bacterium
CGATTCTCGTCAAGCTTTCGCCCGATCTCGCCGAAGCGGAATTGAACGAAGCCATCGAAGTCATCCTCAACGCGCAGATGGACGGGATCATCGTCACCAACACCACGCTCGCGCGCGAGGGTTTGCAGTCCATGCATCAGCGTGAAAGCGGCGGGTTGAGCGGCAAACCGCTGGCAGTTAAGAGCGAAGCGGTTTTGCGTCAAACGGTAAAACAAGTCAACGGACGCGTTCCCATCGTCAGCGTCGGCGGAATTATGTCTCCAGATGACGCGAAACGCCGTTTGGATTTGGGCGCAACGCTCATTCAGCTTTACACCGGTCTAGTGTACGGCGGACCCGGCTTAGCGACTGCAATTATCCGCAATTTATAGCCTAAAAATTCTAATAAGATTCTGAAACTTTTTCCTCTGGCAAGTGTGGTATATTCCCGCCAAGGTAAAACTATGGAAGAAAAAATCACGATTATTGAAGGTCCGCCCCCCGTTTTTGAGCACGTCAACGACGGCTGGGCAATGGGCTTGAACGAAAGCCCGCATCTCTCGATCCCCGCGCTCACCCGCCTGCGCACATTCAACGGGCCCGCGCTGGTGGAACGGTGTTACAACGCTTGGCGCAAAAAAACATCCATTCATTTGCATTACCGCAACGAAATGGGTCTGGAACAAACCGCCCCCATCCTCGCCGTCCGCAATGTGGATACCGATGAAGGTCACGTTTTGCTTTTATGGGTTTATCTCGATAGCGAAAAAGTGGAATTTGAAATGGACGCGGGCGAAGACGATTTTTCAGACGACTTCCCCGAAGAATAGAAAGGATCAGTGACAGTCACTTGCCGCAAGTGGCTGTCGCTTTTTTTATTATGACTCAAACGCTTCTTTCCGAACTCAAAGCTGGCGCGGCGATTCTGACGCTGAACCGCCCCGAACGCGCCAACGCCTTCAACTTTGAAATGACCCAGGCATTGATCAACGCCCTTGCCCAAGCGGAAAATGATTCCCAGACGCATTGTATCCTCATTCGCGGCGCGGATAAAATCTTCAGCGCCGGGCAGGATATTCGTGAAATTCAGCAGGGCGAGAATATCTCTTACCGCGAGCATTTAGAAAAAACCTATAATGCCTTAATTCTGAAAATCCGCAATTTAGATAAACCGGTGATCGCGGCAGTGCGCGGCGCGTGCGCCGGCGCGGCGTTTGGAGTTGCTCTCGCGTGCGATTTACGCATCGCGCATTCCAGCGCTTATTTCGTGGTGGGCTTTAGCGGCATTGGCTTGGCTCCCGATTCTGGCGTTTCTTTATTTTTGCCAAAATACATTGGCTTGGGGCGGGCGCAGGAATATTTTTATTCCAACCAGCCAATTGCGGCTGGCTTGGCGTATCAATGGGGGTTGGTCAATCGAGTGGGCGGGTGGGATTATCAGCGTTTGATTATGCAAATCGCGCAGGAACTGGCTGAGGGTCCGCATGAGGCGTTTGCTTTGGGCAAGCGGGCTTTCAATCAGGCAATTCTGCCTAATTTAGCCGAAGCGCTGGCGAGCGAAGCCATCCTGCAAGAAGAAGCTGGAAAAACTGCCAATCATCGCGAAGGCGTGCAAGCCTTTTTAGAGAAACGCAAGCCGAAATTTAGTTAGCGTATCTTTTCCCTACCCAAATGGGTTATATCAAACGCGCAAAAACCGTCACTTCTTGTCATATTGACGCAAATCGGGTTTTCGTGTACAGTTTAGCTACATTCAGGTTTTAGGAAAAAATAATGAAACTATGGAATGACATTGTTTAGATTTATAGCGGGCGCCCTTCCGGGGCGTCCGTTTATATTTTATTAAAATAGCTAGTGAGGAGATAATTATGTCTGGACCGATTAATGCTTTTGAGATGGCGCAAAAACAGTTCGACGCGGTTGCGAAACAACTCAAACTAGATTCTGGCGTGGCGGAAACGCTCCGCTGGCCCATGCGCGAATATTCCTTCCGTATTCCGGTGCGCATGGAAGACGGCTCGCTGAAAGTTTTTCAGGGATTTCGCGTGCAACACAACGACGCGCGCGGACCCAATAAAGGCGGCATTCGTTTTCATCCCGCTGAAACGCTGGATACCGTGCGCGCTTTAGCCACATGGATGACGTGGAAGTGCGCGGTGGCGGATATTCCACTGGGCGGCGGAAAAGGCGGCGTGATCGTTGACCCTTCGACATTGACGGTGAATGAAAAGGAAGCGGTTTGCCGCGGCTGGGTACGCGCCATGTGGAAGAATATCGGTCCGCGCAACGATGTACCCGCGCCAGACGTTGGCACGACCCCGCAAATGATGGGCTGGATGATGGATGAATATTCACACTTGGTCGGTCAATACACGCCGGGCGTATTCACGGGCAAACCGGTTGGCGGCGGCGGCTCGCTGGGGCGCACCGAAGCCACCGGCTTCGGCGTGGTTTACAACATCCGCGAGGCGATGAAGCATTTGAAAATGGATCCGAAGAAATCTGTCGCTTCGGTGCAAGGTTTTGGAAACGTGGCGCAATATGCGGCGATTGGTTTCATTGAAATTTTAGGCGGCACAGTGGAATGCGTCTCCTGTTATGACCGCCACAGCAAAAAGGCTTATACCTACAGTAAGAAAGGCGGCATTGACCCGCACTTCCTGATTTCGATTGTGGATGAATATGGCACGATTGACAAAGCCAAAGCGCAAGATTCCGGCTATGCCGTGGAAGAAGGCGACGCCTGGATTTCCAAAGAGGTGGATGTGTTAATCCCCGCCGCGCTGGAAGGTCAAATCAATGCGGATACCGCGCCGCGCATCTCCAAACGAGTCAAGTTGATCGCCGAAGGCGCAAACGGACCCACCACGCCCGAAGCTGACGAAATCATCAAGAAAAATAAAATTTTCGACATCCCCGATTTTCTCTGCAACTCCGGCGGCGTGACCACATCCTATTTTGAGCAGGTTCAAAACGACATGAACTTCTACTGGTCGAAAGCTGAAGTGCTGGAGAAACTCGATCAAAAAATAACCTCCGCTTTCAACAGCGTGCTGGAGCGCAGCGAGAAAGAAAAAATCTACATGCGCGATTCAGCGTATATGGTCGCCATTGATCGCGTGGTCAAGGCGATGGAACTGCGCGGCTGGCTCACGGGAAATGCGTAGTTAGTAAATTGGCAGAATCAAAAGAGGATGCGTTTATAACGCATCCTCTTTTTGATTTACGTTTTTCAAGCGCCTTGGGTTTACGCTCCGCTTCATCCGCCGCGTCAATGCGATTTGCCTTGTAAATTATCAATTGGTTGTACCTTCTTCGTAAACCTGAAAAATCTATGGCGCTTGTCCTGTCATGCTCCAGGTCATAATACCAAGATAAAGATTTGATAACGGTCCATTAATTAAGGACACGCTGTCGTTTGAAGCGTCTAAATTTCCGCCGCCGTACATATAAAGACCGATTGTATCTTCCCGCCTCCAAATTTGAATGCTGTTTTGATTTTGATAGGCGCGGTCTAGCTCGCCTTGGATTGCATTCATACAGCTTGATTCGTAAACTCCCCAGCCGGTCCCTGCGATAGCGCCGACAATTCCGCCGGTCAAACTTCCTGGTAGACCATTAAGTAGATACCCTGAGATGATTCCCGCCGCAACTGAAACAACTTCCGCTACGATAAATATACTTACTTGCGCCGCTGTATTGAAATTGCTCAAAGCGGCGTATTGCTCAGGAGTTAATGGAGGAATTTCGATCATACTATTTTGCCTATTGTCGTCGGAGTTGATGTTTTTGTTGTTGATAAGAGCGAACGATGGTCTATCTGACCCGGTTTCCCGCCCCGCCAGCACGGACTGGACGCGGTTGTATTCCGCATCATCCGCCGCGTCTATGCGATCCATTTTATCTTCCATATAATCATTGCGGTTATCCTGCGCGGCGAGACGCGCGGCTTGCTGTTGTGCTTCCACATAACCCACGATAATAAATTTAAGGTACTTTTCCAGTTAATAAATACGTGGTAACAGCAACATACGAAGCAGATAAAGGTCCATTCGCAACCGTATAGCTATCTCCGCCTCCATAAACATTAAATTTCCAGCCTTCACGCCAGACTTGTACGCTACCAGACTGGGAATAGGCTTTATCAAATTCCTCTTGGACTGATGCAATACAATTCGCTTCATAAGCCCCCCACATAACACCTCCCACTGCTCCAAGTGCGGCAATGCTGGGATTCTTGGTCAAGATAAGCCCCGTCAATGCCCCTGCCGTGGCGGTAATACCATAAGTTGCAACTTGCGCCGCGATGTTCCAATTTTTGAGATTTGAATTTTGAGTAGAACTCAAAGGCGGGATGGTTACGCCATTAGGCAGGTCTTCTGAAAACTCTCTTCGAAAATGGGATGAAAAAAATAGCGGAATCCTAGAGTCGTTTTTTGTTGACATGCTAACCTGTTCTCCTGCACGATAGGCTTGGTTGTGTTTTGCTTGTTGCTGGCGTGCGGCTTGCTGTTGGGCTTCCAGTTGATCGCGTCGGCGGCGCTGATTCTCGGCTTTTTGCTCTTCCCTTTCGCGGCGCTGGCGTTCCTCCTTGCGGATGCGCGCCCACTCGGCGAGCGTCATCCCCAATACTGCCGCTGCCCAGACGGTTTATTTTCTGATCTGTCAATTGGTTTATATTCTTTTCGCAAACCTAAAAACGATCTACGGCGCTTGTCCTGTCATGCTCCAGGTCATAATGCCAAGATAAAGATTTGACAACGGCCCATTAATTAAGGAAACGCTATCGTTTGAAGCATCCAAATTTCCGCCGCCGTACATATAAAGACCGATTGTATCTTCCTGCCTCCAAATTTGAATGCCGTTTTGATCTTGATAAGCTCGGTCTAACTCGCCTTGGATTGCATTCATACAACTTGATTCGTAAACTCCCCAGCCGATCCCTGCAATAGCGCCGATAAACGCGCCAGCCAAACCTCCAAATAAATATCCCGCCGCAACTGAAACAACTTCCGCTGCAATAAATATACTTACCTGCGCCGCTGTATTAAAATTGCTCAGAGCGGCGTACTGTTCAGCAGTTAATGGGGGGATTTCAATCATATTATTTTGCCTATTGTCGTCGGAGTTGGTGTTTTTGTTGTTGATAAGAGCGAACGATGGTTTATCTGACCCGGTTTCCTGTCTTGTCTCCCATTGGAGGTTATCCGCCGCGTCTATGCGATCCGTTTTATCTTCCATATAATCATTGCGATTATCCTGCGCGGCGAGACGCGCGGCTTGCTGTTGGGCTTCCAGTTGATCGCGTCTGCGACGCTGATTCTCGGCTTTCTGCTCTTCCCTTTCTCGGCGCTGACGTTCCTCTTCGCGGATGCGCGCCCACTCGGCAAGCGTCATCCCCAAGACAGCCGCCGCCGCTGTGCCCCACAGGATGTTTGGGTCAATAGGGATGTCTGTGATTGGGGTTGTTGTGCTTTCCACGCCAAAACTGTTCACGGTCAGGCTCTCGTCAAATAAAACTGCATTTGCCTCGCCGCCGAAGGTGACAGGCGTTTGCGGGTTGGCAGGCGCGAGACTTTCAGATGGATTGGCATCATCTGCAACTGGATTACTGGCTGGCACGGTGAAGGTGGGGATGGTTTGCAATTTCATACTTTATTTTATTATTTTTTCTCTACCGTACAAATAAGGAAGAAATCAGTCATTAAGGTACACTCACGGTAACCAAACCAAAGAGGTGTCGCCAAAATGACTGATCGTTACCGAGTATACACAAAAGTGAAGAAAATGCTGAAGCAAATGATGAAACTTGATAATCAAGGACAAGTGGTGACCTTAGCCATGATGATTTCTGGAATTGTGATGAGCCGCAATGCCCAACTGTCTGCGATGAGTTCGGAAATACCAAGCGAGATAAAAGAGAAAAGCATCGAAATGCGGATGAGACGCTGGGTCAAAGGTCAGATTGATGTGGAAGCGGTCTATCTGCCATTTGCCCGTCAAATTCTGGAAGCCTTAGCCCACTTGCCGTTAGTCTTGGTCATGGATGGCAGCCAAGTCGGGCGAGGTTGCATGGTCCTGATGGTTGGGGTGTTATATCAGAAGCGCGCCTTACCGATTGCATGGTTGGTCTACAAAGGCAAGAAAGGACATGCGACTGGTGAACGACACATTCAGGCGTTGGAG
>JADLCG010000171.1 GCA_020847355.1 Anaerolineales bacterium
GAGATTCACGTTTTAAGTTTTCTGCATCTTTATAATCAATCGTGACGATATCAATGGCTTGTAAATCATACGCGGCGCAAGCCACAACGACGGCTTGACGGGCGAATAGTAATTCGAGAGCTTCTTTAGTTCGCGTGGCGCCGATGGATGCGGCAAAATCTTCGCCGCCGAAGATGAGCGCGTCCAGACGCGGATGCGCGGCAATTTCTTTCAGATTCAAAATTCCTTTGGCGGTTTCAATGCCAATCAAAATTCGGATGGAGTTAATGCGCCAGCCGTTTTTCAATTCCGCCGCTTCAATGATTTGACTCGCCCATTCCACCTGTTCATAAGATTCGACTTTTGGAATGACGATACCATCCGGGTGATAAGGTAAAACGGCTGAAATATCTTCTTGCTCCCAGCCGGAGCCAATGGAATTGATCCGCGCCAGCTTTTCGCTGGCGCCAAAATCTAATTCTTGTAAAGCTTTGGCGATCGTGGCGCGCGCTTCGGCTTTCTTATTGACCGCCGCGCCGTCTTCCATATCCATACAAATTGAATCAACGCCGAGCGTAATGGATTTCGTGATCATCTTCCAGTTATCGCCGGGCATATAAAGTAAAGCTCTGCGTGGGTGCATAAGGTCTTTCCTCCGTCCGCTGATGATAGCATTAAAAATAAAACTGCGAAGCGCTATGGGCTTCGCAGTTTTGGATTCCAAAAGTATTTAGCGCGCGGGATGCAGATCGTACACCGCGATCAATTTCAGACGCCCCAACTGAAGCGTGCTACCGCTGGGCAAACGCGCTGCCTGACTAGGCGGGAGAATTTTGCCATCCACCCAAGTGCCATTGGAACTGTTCAAATCCGTAATTTCGTAGCCTTGCGTCGTCGCGCGGACTTTGGCGTGCCTTCTGGATACGCCCAAGCCGAAGCCGTCCAGATAGGTTAAATCCACGAGGGGTACAGAGCTATCTTCAGATTCACGCCCTAAGATAAATTCTTCGGCGGTGGCGGTAGTGATCAAGGCGCCGCTTCCGGAAAAATAAAAAGCCAAGCCGTCTTTGGGCGGCGCATACTTGGGTTCTTTTTCCGGCTGATTTTTAACCGCCAAATCCAGCGGACTGCCGCAATGCGCGCAAGCCAGCGCATTTGAATCGTTGCCGAACTTGCAGGTTGGGCAAAATTTTGTAAACGATTGTGTGCCAACTATGGCGCGGTATTGATCATCCATCTTACACTTCCAATTTCAAAAAATTTACGCGGGTAAATATTACATGAAGGTTGTTTTTTTATCAATTTACAAACCTGCATTGAAAGGAGTTTGTAAGGTTGTAATTGCCGGCGCCATTAAAACTACGCAGTTTTCTTACAGAAACGAAAAAAATAAGCCTTAAAACAAGGCGCTGATTTGACTCACTACGGCAAAAAGTTCAAACGCTGACCTTGCTTCAAGAACATGGCAGTGCGCTCAAACTCGATCACAATTGTGCCGTCTTGTTTTCTGCCCCAATGTTTCAAGCGCACAATCCCCACATTCCGTCTGGATTTTGATTCGCGGCTCTCCAGCACTTCGCTCTCGGCATAAATCGTATCGTTGTGAAAAGTTGGGTTGGGATGCACGACTTTATCGTAGCTTAAGTTGGCGATGATCGTGCCTTCGCTAATATCCGCAACGGTCAAACCGACCACCAAGCCTAAAGTGAAAATGCCGTTCACGATCCGTTGACCAAACTCCGTATTTGCCGCAAAATCCTCGTTAACGTGCAAAGGCTGTGTATTCATAGTCAAAGATGAAAACAGGACGTTGTCCATTTCCGTAATGGTGCGGCCCGCCGAATGTTTAATTTTCAATCCCACTTGCAATTCTTCAAAATATTTTCCAGCCATCAAACCTCCAATTCAATCAGGTTTTGTTCGCGCTCCACAGTTTGCCCGGGCGCGACGTGAATGCTCTTGACTTTTCCGTCATACGCGGCTTGAATGCGAATTTCCATCTTCATCGCCTCGAGCGTTAATAAGGTTTGACCTTTCTTGACCGCCTCGCCTACGCTCACCGCCACGCCTCTTACCTGACCCGGCATGGGCGCGGTTAACCCTCCGGCATTTTCCTGTCTGCTTCTTTGTTTTGCGCCCGAAGTTTTTGTGAGCAAACTAGTCTGCCCGTTAATCGTCACCCAGCGCTTCGCGCCGTCCGCAGAGACATACGCAGATTGAACAAGCGCCTCTAAAGCGGGCGCGCCGACTGCGCTAATTTTCAAATCCATGCGTCCCGAAGTTTTATCTACGCTTAAAACTTCAATTCGATAGCGCCGCTCTCCAACCTCAGCCAGATAGCCGTCTGTGGATTTATTGATTTCAACCGCGTGGGCGTTGAATATTATTTTCATACTTAATTCCTAAATCCGTTCGGCGTTTTCCACGGGCTATATGGATCTGTCTCGTTCTTGCTTTCGCTCCGCACAGCAGAAGCGTTGACCAGCGTCAATTCGGCGAGCGCGGCGGCAAGGATATGCTCAAGCGCAGGTTCTGATTCTTTTGCCAGCAAAACGTTTTCCACCCAATTGGTCGTCGCTTTCCCGTCTCTAAAATCCGCGTGCGCTATCACGGTTTGCATGAAATCAAGGTTGGTCGTTACGCCATGCACAATAAATTCTTTCAACGCATTTTGCATTTTTTGAATAGCCGCCGCGCGATTCTCGGCAGAGACGATCAACTTCGCCAACAAGGGGTCGTAGAAATGCGTCACTTCCTTACCTTTGGCAAAACCCGAATCGACGCGCACGCCCAGCCCGCGCGGTTCGATATATTGTAAAAGTTTGCCCGTGCTGGGCAAAAAGCCGTTCGCTGAATCTTCGGCATAGACGCGGCATTCAATCGCATGACCACGTTGCCTAAAATCGGCTTGCGCGAACGGAAATTTCTCGCCCGCCGCGATTTTGATTTGCCATTGAACCAAATCAATGCCGGCAACCAATTCCGTCACCGGATGCTCGACTTGCAAGCGCGTGTTCATTTCCAGAAAATAATATTGCGCGGTATGCGCGTCAAAAATAAATTCGATCGTCCCGGCGTTGTAATAGTTGACCGTTTTAGCGGCTGTAACGGCGGCGGCGCCGATCTGCGCTCTCAATTCCGGCGTGAGCAAAACAGACGGCGTCTCTTCGATAATTTTTTGATGCCGTCTTTGCACCGAACATTCGCGTTCAAATAAATGGATCAGATTGCCGTGTTCATCGCCAAAGACTTGAATTTCAATATGATGCGCTTCGGCGATATATTTTTCGATGAGCAAGCGTTGATCGCCAAAAGCGTTCAGCGCTTCGTAGCTTGCGGAATCCAGCGCCTCTTTCAACTCTGATGCTTGATTCACAACCCGCATCCCTTTGCCCCCGCCGCCCGCTGACGCTTTGATCAAAACCGGATAGCCGATTTCCTGCGCGGCTTTTTTGAACTCCGCTTCGGCTTCCAAGCCTTCAAAGCCCGGCACGGTGGGCACGCCCGCTTTTTTCATCAGGATTTTGGATTCGGCTTTATCACCCATGGCGCGGATCGAATCGGCCGAGGGGCCGATAAATTTCAGATTCGCTGATTCAACTGCGGCGGCGAAGGCGGCGTTCTCTGAGAGAAAGCCATAGCCCGGGTGAATTGCATCCGCTTTGGTTTGCAGGGCGGCTTGAATCAATTTGTCCACATTCAGATAGGATGCTTTCGGAGCGGAAGCCCCGAGATGAACGGCTTCATCCGCAAATTCAACGTGCAAGGCGTTTTGATCGGCGTCTGAATAAACGGCGACGGTGCGCACGCCAAGTTCTTTGCAGGCGCGCATAATGCGTATGGCGATTTCGCCGCGATTGGCGATGAGGATTTTAGTGAACATTTAATAATTTTAGCAGTTCTGCTTCGCGCTCGGCGTTTAAGCCTGCTTTCCATGCATGGTTTGCCGGGCGGGAGTTTGCCCATTCGAGCGTATCGTGAACGGTTTCTTCGAGCGAAAGGAAAGTGAGTCCGGCGCGAATGGCTTTGGCGGAACTGACGCGCAAGAACCCGGCTTGATCGCCGTTATCTGGCGCCCAAATTGGGAGGTCTAGCCCAGCGACGAGTTTATTTTGGTTGATGAAATCCAGCGAAGCCCATTTGAATTTTGCGTCGCTGTTGCCGATCAGTTTGCAAGTATCGAGCAACCTGCCGAAGCTGAGTTCATAATCCGGTCCGGTGGCATTGAAAACGCCGGAGACATTTTGTTCGATGAGTTCGACAATAAATTTAGAAAGATCGCGCGCGTCAATAATTTGGGTTAATACGCTGGGGCTATCGGGAGCCAACACATTGCCGCCGCGCGCCACGCGCACGGGCCAATAAGTGAAACGGTCCGTGCTATCGTGCGGGCCAACAATCAGCCCCGGGCGGACGATCAGCGAGCGAATGCCAAAAATATTTTGTACGGCTTGTTCGCATAAAGTTTTGCGCGCGCCGTAAGTTTCAGGCGTATTTTGATTGGCGTCTTCTTCCGCGATGGTCGTGAGCGCATCCGATTCATTCAGCCCGATTTTTTTGAAATCGGCGTAAACCGAAATGCTGGAGATGAAGACGTATTTATCAACTTTATCTTTCAGCGCTTCGGCGGAGAGGCGCACGCTCTGCGGGAAATAGCCGCAGGTATCAACGACCGCATCCCAATGCCCATCCAGCAAGCCTAAATCTTTTTCGCGGTCGCCGCGAATTTTATCCACTTGCAGGAAGAGGTTGGGGTTGGTCTGCCCGCGATTGAACAGGGTGATTTGATGTCCATGAGAACGAGCGTAATTGACCAAATGCCGACCCAGAAAACGAGTGCCGCCGATAACGAGGATTTTCATAGACGCTCCCTTCGCTTCATTTTTTTCTCTTCAGGTTGATGTGCATTGCCTGCGCTTCTTGCCCTTCAGGCGGGATGTTATAAGCCGTGAGAGTCAATGTATCGGCATCCTGCAATTGTACTGCGGTGCGCCAGCCCCAATCCGGTCCGCCGGTGGGGTCGGGATAACTGCCCAAGACTTGGAAGCCATCTTCAATTTCCGCGCCTGTGCAAAACATGATGCTATCGTTCGTATGGAACGAATCGACCCAACTGGCTTCGTACTGTTTTGCGGCAGTATTAAAGCCAAAGGTAAACATGCCATGTTGCGCTTCGCCTTGAACGGAAGATTGATATAAAAATAAAGCGAAGCGTCCATCCAAAATAATTTGGATACTACCCACCAGCGGCGCGTCGTCGGCGAGTTTATCGGGTTCAAGCCACAATTTGGAAGAGCCGCTCCAGTGACCGGCTAACTGCCCAAGCAAATGATGCGGAGAGGAGGATTTATGCGCCATAGTTTACGTCACATCCTAAACACGCCAAAATTTTGTTCCTGCATGGGCGCGTTCAATATCACCGACAAAGCCAGCCCCAATACCTGACGCGAATCAGCGGGATCAATGATGCCATCGTCCCACAACCTTGCGGAAGAATGATATGGACTGCCTTCCTTTTCATATTTTTCCAACAACGGACGTTTGAACTCATCCGCCTCTTTCTCACTGAGGGCTGGTTTGCCTTCTCTGACGAGTTGGTCTTGTTTGATAGTTAAAAGCACATTCGCGGCTTGTTCTCCGCCCATCACGCTGATTCTGGCGTTGGGCCACATCCACATAAAGCGCGAACCGTACGCCCGCCCAGCCATAGCATAGTTGCCCGCGCCAAACGAGCCGCCGATGACCAAAGTTAATTTTGGCACGCGGGTAGTGGCGACTGCATGAACCATCTTGGCGCCATCTTTGGCGATACCGCCGGTTTCATATTCTTTGCCCACCATAAAGCCGGTGATATTCTGTAAAAAGATCAACGGGATGCCGCGTTGATCGCATAACTCGATGAAGTGCGTGCCTTTCAACGCGGATTCGCTAAACAAAACGCCGTTATTGGCGATGATACCAACGGGATACCCATGAATGCGCGCAAAACCGCAGACTAAAGTTGTGCCGTAGCGCGCTTTGAACTCGCGGAATTTACTGCCATCCACAATGCGCGCGATAATTTCGCGCACGTCATAAGTCTCTTTGAAGGCGCACGGTAGAACGCCGTACAATTCTTCGGCGGGGTACAAAGGTTCTTCGGGCGGAGCAACCTCCAGCGCGGAAAGATGCGAATGCACATGTCCATGCGGCAGAGTCTCAACGATCGAGCGGAGAATTTCAATCGCGTGATCGTCGTCTTCCGCAAAATGATCCGCCACGCCGCTTTTTCTGGTGTGCACATCCGCGCCGCCGAGTTCTTCGGCAGTGACATCCTCGCCGGTTGCGGCTTTGACCAAGGGCGGACCGCCGAGAAAAATTGTGCCAGCCCCTTTGACGATGATGGCTTCGTCGCTCATGGCGGGGACGTACGCGCCGCCCGCCGTGCAAGAACCCATCACTGCCGCAATCTGCGGAATCCTTTTAGCGGACATGCGGGCTTGGTTGTAGAAAATTCTGCCGAAGTGATGCGCGTCTGGAAAGACTTCATCTTGGAAGGGTAAATTTGCGCCGCCCGAATCAACGAGATATAAACAAGGCAAATGATTCTCTTCCGCAATTTGTTGGGCGCGTAAATGTTTTTTGACGGTGAGCGGAAAATAGGAACCGCCTTTGACAGTCGCGTCGTTGGCGACGATCAGCGTCTCGCGGTTGGCAACGCGCCCAATGCCGGTGACAATGCCCGCAGAAGGCGCTTCGTTTTGATAAAGTCCATACGCGGCAAAAGCGGAAAGTTCTAAAAACGGCGCGCCCGGATCCAGCAGACGTTCAATGCGCTCGCGGACAAAGACCTTGCCTTGTTCTTCGTGGCGCTTACGATATTTTTCTCCGCCGCCTTCGCGCACCAGAGCGAGCCTGGCTTTTAGTTCTTGGGCTAAACGGCGGTGATGTTCGGCATTCAGCTTAAATTCAGGAGATTGTGGGTCAATTGCGGTGGGCAGAGTTTCCATGCGCGAAGTGTAGCATAAAAAAACAGGTAAAATAAATTGCAATCGTTTAACTTAAAATTTCATTTTTAAGCGAGCTCATTTCAAGCTACGCGCGGAGGAAGCATTACAGATGGCTCAACAGAAACAACCCTTTTCAGTGAAAAAAAACTTCCTTGTATTGTTATTCCTGCTCATTGGCGCGTTGACGATCTCTTGTTGTCTGCTTACCATGATCCCTGCGGCGGCTGAAGGCATCTTGTTCGGAGAGTCTAGAGAGGAACTGCCGCTCTCCATCTTCATGGTTTTTGTGTTCCCGTTTATTTTTAGCGCATTTGTCAGCGTTGCGGTTTTGCTCCTCTCCTTAATTGCGCGGCAAAGATGGCCCATTTCGCTTCCGGTTTCCATTCTTTTCTTGGGCGCGCCGCAAATTGCGTATCTCATCGTTTGGGCGGCGTCCTGGGCGGCGCATTTTTTCTACGAGCCGACTCCAGAAGACGAATCCCGCACCAAAAATTTCTTCGGGCTGTCCATCCTGCCGGAGCGAAAAATGGAAGACGAAGCCGCCAGACTGCGGCAAATGAAAACGCTTTGGGACGACGGCATCATTACGCAGGAAGAATTTAACGCGCAAAAGAATCAGTATCTGGGCGCTTATCAGGCGAAGCAGAAGAAAGCTGAAGCGCCGCGCTTCTTTTCCGTTTGGCAAATTGCAATTGCCGGAATATTAGGCGGCATTTTTGGAGGCGCCATCCTGATCGCGCTCAACTACCGCAGGCTGAAGAATAACCGTCTCGCGTTGACTAGTTTTTTAGCCGGATTTATCGGACAGGTTATTTTTCTCGCGCTGAATTACGCGCTGGTTGTCGTGGCTCCCGATCTTGAATTTTACGCAATTTTTTTGGTTCTTCTGATTTATCCAATCATCTTATATATCTGGTACGCTGAAACGCAAAAAGAGACGATCAACGAGCTATTTCTCACGCAAACGGCTGTGCAGGCTTCCTGGTGGCTGGCGCTTTTGATCGGAATTGCCGCCGGATTTCTATTCCTATTTTGCGTCTCTCCTATTGTATTTTTGTTCGGGGCGTTGATCTATTCGCCGCCTGTGCCGGTTCCCACGCCTACGCCCCTGCCTTAACCAAAAAAAATTGGGCAAAAAGTCCAGTTGAATTTTGTCCAGAAAGCCCTATACTGGAAGGGATATAGAAGGAGCAAATAATGAACAAACAAGACGGCGACGGACAAGGCGCGCGCAAATCTGCCGCCTGGCTGGAAATCCCAATCTTCATTCATGGCATTTCTCCCGATAAATATCCCAATACCGGCGTGGAAGAATACGATGAATTGCTCGCGCTAGTCAAAGCGAAGTTCAAAGCCTATCCAGATAAACATTTTTCCGCCGAGCCGATCTACGTCACCTGGGGCGTGCCAAACAAAGATTCAGATTCCAACACCAACCAATATCTCGCCGAAGTGGAGCGGGCGATTCAGAGAAAAGTCAAAGCCAAAATGGGCGGCGCGTACAGCAACCCCTTTGGCATCACCGGTCACCTGCGCGATCTATTATTCTTCGGCATGTCAGATTTATTCTATTATCTATCGGCAGACGGCGAAACGGATTTACGCGAACAAATTTTTGAATCCGTCGCCAAAGAACTCAAAAAAATAGATCGCAAACATGCTAGCTCAATTTCATTGACGATCTTCGGACATTCGGCGGGGAGCGTCATCGCGCATGATTTACTCTTTCATTTGTTTTCAGAAAAAAAACACGAGAGCGAAGCCAACAATCAAAAAATGCGAAGCGCCATGGACGACCTACGCGCGCTGGTAAAGCAAGGACGTTTACGCATTCGGCGCTTATACACTTTTGGTTCGCCGATTAGCCTGCTGACCTTGCGCGCCAAAGCTCTGATCTATAAAATTAAAGCGGATGCGCCGCTCAAGCCGCAAGACCTCGGCTTGATGTCTGGGGATGATTTGAGCGATCCGCGCTGGGTAAATTTTTGGAGCCGGCACGACCTCGTCTCATATCCGATAGAATTTTTATACGACAACAAAAAGGGCTTGATCGAAGATCACGAAATTTCCGCATCGCTTAGCCCCGCCACAGCCCACACCAGCTATTGGACTTCCGAAGAAATGGCGGAACATATCGCCAAGACGTTTTAAGCGCCGCAAACTTTTAACAAAAAAGGCTGGAAGATGTTCATCTTCCAGCCTTTTCATTTCAGCCTTTCAACGGCGGCGCATCTTTATCATAGACAAAAACTTGCACGTCCATACCGTCGCTATTCAACAGATCAATTGCGGGTTGAAAAGTCGCGTCTTTGATTTTTTGCATCTCTTCCGCCGGAGCGTAAACTGAAAGCCGCGCTTCTTCGTCCGAGATTTTCGCGGCTTTGATCTCCGCGCTTGCGCAGGCGGCTGTGATCAAATCGGTCATTTTTCCAATGGCATCATCAATAGACATAAGCGACTCCCAGTTTCTTCAAATTATACAACGCATCAACTTACATTCAACTTCGCCACCGTCACGCCTTCGCCGCCTTCCGTATGCCCGCCTTCTTCAAAAGATTTCACATACGAATGTCCGCGTAACGCCTCGCGCACGGCTTGCCTCAACTTACCAGTTCCCTTGCCGTGAATGATTCGCACAAACGGCAAACCTGAAAGGTATGCCTGCTCTAAATATCTTTCCATTTTATCCAACGCATCTTCGCTCATCAAGCCGCGCAAATCTACTTCCATGCCGGGCGAGCGTTTTAGATCTAATGCCGCAGGTCGCAAGTCAGCAGACCTTTGAGTTTTGACTTTCGACTTTTCAACTTCAACCTGCGACTTACTAACTCGTTCCAAATCGGATAACCTTACGCGCACGCGCAACGTCCCAATTTGAACTTCCGCCTCAGACTCACCCAAAGCGGTTACTACACCCTCGGCATTCAGCGTGCTGACAGTGACCTTCTCCCCTAACTTAATCGCCTGATTACTGGTTGCTGATAATTGCTCGCTGTTCTTTCTTTGAACTGGAGCTTCCGCTTTTTCCTCTATCTTTTCCATCTTCTCTTCAATGGCTTTGATCGCTTGCAAAGGTTGGCTGGCTTTCTTCAATTGGCTCTTCAACGAATCCAGATTGCTTTTCAACACAGCCACTTCCAACTCGCCTTCGGCGCGCGCTTTGGCGAGCGTCTCGCGGCGTTCATCTTCTATTTTTTCGAGGCGCTTTTCCAAATCTATATTTTGTTTTTCAAGTTTGCTTCTGGCTTTTTCCAGCTTTTCGCGTTCGCGTGAAGTTCGGTTTCTTTCTTTGCGAATATCGTCTAATAATTTATCGGCGCGTAAATCCAACGGATTAATTTCCGCTTTGGCGGATTCGATAATCTTTTGCGGTAGCCCCAAGCGTTGAGCGATTGCCAAAGCGTTGGATCTGCCCGGGAGACCGAGAGTCAGCTTATAGGTCGGGCGGAGCGTTTTTATGTCAAATTCAAGCGAGGCGTTTACAACTCCATCCGTTGAATGGGCAAAGGTTTTTAATTCGGGGTAATGTGTCGCCACAAAAGTCATCACGCCGGTTTCGAGTAAGTGACTCAAAATTGCGCGGGCAATCGCGGCGCCTTCTTGCGGGTCTGTGCCTGAGCCAAGTTCGTCAAAAATCACCAGCGCACGATGATCAATTTCTTTCAAGATGCGAATGATGTTGGTGATATGACCGCTAAAGGTTGAAAGCGATTGCTCGATAGATTGCTCGTCGCCGATATCGGCATAGACCGAATGAAAACAGGGCAGTTGCGAACCGCTTTGCGCGGGGATGTGCAGTCCGCTTTGCGCCATGAGAATTAACAAGCCAACTGTTTTCAAAGAAACAGTTTTGCCGCCCGTGTTCGGGCCGGTGATCACAATGGCGCGTGTGCCTGCGCGCGGATCAACATCAATCGGCACAACCTGATTTGGGTCAATTAAAGGATGGCGCGCGTGAATGAGCTTAAGGTCAAAGGTTACAGGTCTCAGGTCTTGCGGCTTTTGACCTTTGCTCTTTGACAATTCATATAATATTGGCTCGCTGGCTTTAAGTTCTTCCGCATATTTGGCTTTGGCAAAGGCTAAATCTAAGGCGGCTAAATTTTCAACGCCATACTTTAACTCCGTAGCGTGTTCGCCCACTTGCGCTGAAACTTCCGCGAGGATTCTTCTTTCTTCATCACGTTCAGCAAGTTGCAACTCACGGATTTCATTATTCGCTTCAACTACCGGCAGAGGCTCTACGAACAAAGTTGCGCCGCTGGAAGATTGATCGTGGACGATGGATTTGATTCTGCCTTTGAATTCCGCCCGCAATGGAATCACATAGCGCCCATCGCGTTGCGTGATGATCGGTTCTTGCAACATGGAAACCGTCTTTGAATCGGTGACGTATTTTTGCAGGCGGCTCATCAAACGGTCTTGCGCGATTCTCAAATTGCGGCGGATGTCTGCCAATTTTGGCGAGGCGGAATCTAGCACTTCGCCGCGTTCGGAGAGAATGCGCGTGATGGCGTCCACCAACCCGTAGGTTTCGGGTAAGCCTTCAACGATCAGTGTGAGGCGGGGATATTCATCCGCCTTTTTTTCAAAATTCCTTTTGAGTTCGCGGCAAGAAATTAACGTAGATTTCACATCCAACAAAGCATGTGGATCGAGCACGCCGCCACGCGCCGCCAAATCGGCGCTGGGGCGAATATCATGCGCCGCGCCTACGCCCATGCCCTGCAGAGATAAAATTTTCCGCGCTTCAGCGGTTTCGCTTAAACGCGCCTGCGCCAACTCATACGAATCGGTTGGCGCCAAACTGCGGGCTAATTCTACCGAAGCGGAAAAATCACAAAAGCCGGCGAGCTTTTCCAAAATCTTTGGGTATTCGAGTACGTTGAGAGTCTTACGATCCATGCGGCGATTATACTTTGGAGTATAAAGTTGTAAGTAGTCGGTCGAAATAAATTTTACAAACCATCGCTCAAAGCGGCGGCTTGAGCAGGGAGGATTTCTCCGTGTTCTTTGTGCGCTCTGCAGTTAAATCTTTTAAAAGCCCGCAGAATTAGAAACTTTCTCGGCTATAAGCGCGGCTACAATAAAATAAACAATGCTATACTTTCAAGCCCTATGAAAATCATAAAAAATATTTTAATCTTGCTGGTTGTTTTTTCGCTGAGCGCTTGCGAACTCCCGCATAAAAACCAACCGAACATTATCGTCATCCTAACGGACGATCTCGACATTAAACTCATGCCGTATTTGCCCAAGACGAATCAACTGATCGGCGAGCAAGGCGCGAGTTTTACCAATTATTTCATCACTACGCCGTTGTGTTGTCCCTCGCGCGCTTCCATGTTGCGCGGTCAGTACGCGCACAATACCGATATTATGGAAAATTCCCCGGGCTTTATCCGCTTTTTCAAATTGCAGGAAGAAGAAACCGCCCTGCCGGTTTGGTTGCAGAAAGCCGGTTATCAAACTGCGCTGATCGGAAAATATTTGAATAATTACCCAACCAACGCGGGCAGAAACTACGTCCCGCCCGGCTGGAGCGATTGGCAAGTGTTCATGGATGTAAAGAATAGCCGCACGGCTTACTATAACTACATCCTCAGCGAAAATGGGAAATTGGTCGAATATCACGAAGCCGAAACGGATTACAGCACGGACGTATTCAAAGCCAAATCTTTGGAATTTATCAATACAAATTTGACCGCCAATGCGCCGTTCTTTCTGCTCGTTTCCACTTACGCGCCTCACGGACCTTCCACGCCCGCCGCGAGACATGCAAATTTGTTCAACGATTTGCAATATCCGCACAACCCCTCCTTCCATGAACCTGATCTTGCGGATAAACCGAAAGTTATTCAAGCCTTATCGCAAACCGGCGATGATTTTGACGCTGGCGACGCCAACGCCCTCTTCCAAAAGCGCGCCCAATCCGTGCAAGCGGTGGATGAATTAGTTGAGGAGATCATCCAAACTTTGCAAGTCCATAACGCCCTAGAGAATACTTACGTCATCTTTACTTCAGATAATGGCTTTCACATGGGCGAGCATGGTCTGACCTCGGGCAAAGGCACAGCCTACGAAGAAGATATCCACGTCCCCTTGCTGATTCGCGGACCCGGCATACCCGCCGGCGGCGTAATCGCTCAAATGGCGGCGAATATAGACCTCGCGCCCACCATTGCGGAAATGGCAAACGCCGCGCCGCCCAGCTTTGTGGATGGCAGGTCTTTCATGCCGTGCTTACGCAATCAAAAAACGATTTGGCGCAACGGTTTACTGCTGGAGTTTGGCTACATTCGAGACAATGAGCAAAATTCAGCCGGCGGCGATTCGGAAACCGACAACGCTTTGGTCGGCGTCCCCGGCGGAAAGTATCGCGGCATTCGCTTTGAAAACTATACTTACGTTGAATATAGCGGCGGCGAAATCGAGTTCTACGATTTACTCAACGATCCATATCAACTAGATAACCTCGCTTCGCAATTGAGCGCCGCAACGCTGACAGATTTACACGCCCAACTCCAAGCCTTGCAAAATTGCGCGGGCGCCGAGTGCCAAAAACTTGAAGACAATTTGAAAATTGAAATAAAGTAAAAGAGAGGAAATAACTATGATCGTCGTCTCAGATATGATGGGGACTTTAACCACCGGCTCGCCGTTTTTAGGTCTGGTGGATTGGATAAAACACAACCAGAGCAAACTCCAAGCCAACTTAACTATGGCTTCGATCATGCCGTCTTATCTCTTAGCCAAAAGCGGATTGATTGACTGGCAGGCTTGGGGTCAGAAATTGATGATTGAAAGCTTGGCATATATCAAAGACGCGGACGAGCTAAAGCTGAAGCAAATCTCTGAATGGGTCGTCGAACAGGATTTATGGAAGAAACGCCGTCAGGATGTAATTGACCAATTGCTCAAACATCGCGAAAGCGGCGCGCAAGTTTACATCGCCAGTAGCGTGGTGGAGCCGTTCATTGAGCCGTTCGCCAAACGCATTGGCGCGCAAGTGAGTGGCACGCCGGTGGAAATCAAAGACGGTAAATTACGGATGGTTGGAGAACTCGTCGCCAGCGAAAAGAAAATCGCGCAGATTCTGAATCGGTTAGGCGTGAAGCGCGTGGACTACGCTTACGGCGATACGTACATGGACATCCCCTTGCTGGAACATGCCGATCATCCCGTGGCAGTTTACCCGGACGCAAAACTAAAACAGACCGCCTTAGAAAAAGGCTGGGAGATTTTCGGCGCTACGTCCGCATAATAGCCTGAGGAGCGAACATGGAGCGAACTACAATCCGCCGCGTGCGGCAACGCAAAGCTGAAAATAAAATTTATTTGTGCGCGCCGGTAAATTCTTTAGTGGAAGGCATTTACGAACAAAACATCCCCTTCTCTGAAATCAAAAAACACGGCGATTTTGGACTCGGCACGTTCAACGATTTGGACGGCGAGATGATGCTGGTGGACGGCGAAATTTTCCGCGTCGCGGCGGACGGGAAAGTGAATCAGATTACAGACGAATCTACCTGCACCCCGTTTGCCTGCGTTACAAAGTTCCAGCCTGCCAGCGAAGAA
>JADLCG010000172.1 GCA_020847355.1 Anaerolineales bacterium
TGCCGTCAATATCCGGCATATTAATATCCATCAGGATCACATCCGGATCTAGCTCTTGCGCAAGCTGAATGCCCTCGCGTCCCGTCCGCGCAGTGCCGACTACTTCAACGTCCGCCTCAAATTGAAGCAGTTTACGAACGTTTTCGCGGGTTTCAGCGACGTCGTCTACAATTAGCGTTTTGATTTTTCCTGAAGCCATAGCAATACCAGAAACTATTGCGCCGGAGCTATGTTGGTTGGCAGAGCCGGTCCGCTAAGCGTAAGGATCGGCGGCTGTAAAGAGTAAGGTAATTTAGCGGGCACCGGTATATTGTACTGACTCAGCAAAAATTGCAACGTAGAAGCCTCAGTTGCCTGGCGAGCTTGATCGATCGGATTCCGTACAGTTAACGAAAGCTTAGCATTGGTGTTGATCAAATAAGATAAAGTAATCGAATCTTGTGGAGGTACAAGCAGGGTGACAATATCTGGAGTTGTAGATTGGGATTGCGTCTCTGTCGCTTGCGCTTGATCCGCAGGCGCATTAGGATCGGTCGTCGCAGGCGTAGCGACAAAATCGCCAACTTTCAAAACAACTACGTCTTGAAGTACGATTTGGCATACCAATCTGGGGCGCTGCGCCTCTGAAGGCACAAGATAATAGGGTTGCTGAATAGCAGGTTCAAGTTCCAAACGCCCCTGAGCAGGAGCGTCGACCGGGTCCGTCGGACCTATGCTACCCAAAGTAATAATTGGCAAACCGCTTTCTGTAAAGCCGGTGCCTGTCAGGGTGATGTACTTATTTGGAAGGATTGTTTGAAAAGATGGATCAACATCTACAAAAAGAAAACAAGCATTGATGTTCACGTGCGCCCCGTCGCCAACGCCATAACCAACTAAGCCTAAGCGATCGGTTGGGATCGAGATAGCAGTTTGCCCGGCAGGGATCAACGCCGCCCATTGCGGTCCAGAAATGGCAATGCCCGCGGAACCATCGCCTACCATTGATTCGGTAATCGGCACGCCTTGATCAATTGGGTATTTTGCCACTTTGCCCAACAGGAGATTCAACTCGTCCACGCGATACTCAACATCCACAAACGCTCCCTGCGGAATTGACATAGTTTTGAGAACTTCCTCGGTAATCTCTGTGCCTTGCGGAATACTTTGACCAGCCATATAGATTTCTATATCGGTCGAAACCGGTTGATCCGAACCGCTTGGCGCAAAGAGCGAACTAAACGCAAAGTAGGCGACTACCAAGCCGATAATAACAATTAACAGTACCATGATCAGAACTCGTCCGCGACGCATAAGAATCTCCTATGAGTAGTAATCTATTTAAAGCGTTTTATATCATAATGATTATACAGTAAAAATGGCAATTTCAAAACAGCGCACGCGCTGTTTTGAAAGCATTTTTCCAAAAAAAAACGATTTTAGCCGCCCCGAATTCAACAAACAAGAGCAAAAAGTAGGCAACTTGCTAACAATACTGTTAAGCGAATTTATTTTGCAGGGACCGAGAAAGTGATGCGTGCGCCAGAGCCAGCCATGCTATCAATATCAAAACCGCCGCCGAGCATTTCGGAGCGCTCTCTAATCAATTTTAATCCGAGATTGCTCGACTGCTTTAGAATTTCCGGGTCAAACCCTTTGCCGTTATCATCCACGCTGACGCGGATATTCTCATTGCCCATATCCACTTGCACTTTGACTAAAGTTGCCTGACTGTGGCGGGAAGCATTCCCAAGCAATTCTTGCGTTGCCCGAAAAATCATCACTTCCAAATAAGGTTCGAGCCTGCGCTCCGCTCCAGTGATGGAAAGACTTACGTCTAAATTGGATTGCTCTTTAAACGCATCGGCGTATTTCCGCAGGGTTGGCACAAGCCCCAAATCGTCCAGCATCATAGGGCGTAGTTCAAAAATATAGTTGCGGACTTTTTGAAAAGTGCCCATCGCCGAAGATTTTAGGTTAGCAAGTTCTTCCTTTGCCAAAGCCGGATCGGCGTCTAAAAGACGCATGGCAATTTCCGTCTGTAAGATGAAATTTGATAAAGCCTGAGCAGGTCCATCGTGCATCTGACGCGAGAGGCGCTGACGTTCCGCCTCTTGCGCGTTGACGATCATTTCAATCCCCGCCATTTGTCCTTTTTCCGAGCCTTGGGCTTCGCCCTCTGTCGAATTGTTATTAGAAGTTAAAGATTCGAGCGCGGCTTTGTATTTTTCAAGATGGGTTTTATCGTTTTGAAGTTTTTCCAGTTGACCGCGCATGACAAACAATCTTTGTTGCGCGTCTAAAGCCGAATCGTAAGCCATCTTTACTTCATCCGGAGACGAGCCTTTTTGAACTTGTTGCAAATGCGCCGTAATCGCCGTGTTTCTTTGCGTCAACTTGGTCAGTTCGCCCTGGCTTTGCTCAATCATCAGCGTCACTTCACGTAGCGAGCGTTGAGTCTCTTCTAATTCAGCTTGATAATCCATGGATCGTTTTTCTCCAATATATTATTTACTCATCTTAGGCGCTTTATTCGTCCCGCAACATTTATGTTGCCCGAAAATGCGAGATGAATCTTGCAGTACTGCGTAATGCCAGTTATTTATTCAACGGGTCGAATATCGGTATCTTTCAACGTCACCCAGCCGCGTTTAAGCGCGTACACTACTGCCTGCGTTCTATCTTCCACGCCAAATTTTCGTAAAATAGCGGTGACATGATTTTTAACCGTTTGATGGCTGATACCTAACAAGGTGGCGATTTCTTTGTTACTCATACCGCGCACCACGCAAGAGAGAACTTCCATTTCTCGTTCAGAAAGCGGATGAAACGGCGTGCCCGGCTCGCTGTAAGAACGGCGCGCGCCTTCCATTTGATCTTCTATCCACAGTTCAAGTTCGCGGCGGTTGAAGACATTATTCGAGAAGACGAATCCGCCTTCCGCCACTTCACGGATAATGCGCGAGAGGCTCTGCGGTTGAATATCTTTTGAACAATAGCCATGCGCGCCGGCTAATGCGGCATGAATGGCTTGTTCAATATCGTCATAGCCGGTCATCAAAATGACGCGGGTAGGCAGACGATCCTGCGAGACTTGATGCGTAATTTGTTGCCCATTCATCCCCGGCAGGTTGACATCCAACACGGCAATGGTCGGCTTCTTCGTACGAATCAGTTCCAGCGCTTCGTCTCCTGTGGCGGATTGCGCGACGATCCGCATATCCGGCTCT
The DNA here is from genome assembly GCA_020847355.1 of Anaerolineales bacterium. Taxonomy (GTDB): domain Bacteria; phylum Chloroflexota; class Anaerolineae; order Anaerolineales; family Villigracilaceae; genus Villigracilis. Next base: position 3,210 of record JADLCG010000172.1, read on the forward strand.
AAAGACAAAGCGTCTACAACGCCTTGGCGAAATAAGGGGTGGTCGTCAACAATTAGGAGAGTTATTTGGTTCATCCCAAGCTCATTCTTTTCTGGTTTAGTTAATCTATTTTAACCTATTTATGGAGTTTTCCACATGTAAACTGTCATATTCTTCTCGCCCAAAGCCAGCGTAATTTGACTATTCGATATAAAGACCGGCTCAAGGTTCTGCGTGAGGCGCGGATAAAAGCCCGGAAAGGCGATTAAATAATCAGCGTCTTTTTCATCCAAGTATTGCGCCAGCCTCTCTTCATCTTTAATGAACGGGATTACTTCAGGCGAAACGAGACCGGCAAGGTCAATTAACTGATGATCATCAAAATATCCCAGCGCGCCAATATCATGCACAGCGAGCAACGCATCTGGCGAAAGGTTTTGAGAAACCCATTTTGCAGTGACGACCATTTCACTTTCGATAATGGCAACGTCTTCAGCGTAAGCGTTTGCGCCCACAAAAATAAACGCCGCGCAAATTACGCCTACGGATAATTGCCAAACGGCAGAAACCGCCCATTGATAACGCTTGAAGGATTTACCCTGAGTAAAATTAATTAGAGCAAGAGCGCCAAACAGGAAAAAGATGGGCATGGCAGGCATGATGTAACGCCCATGCTGATAAACCGGCAAACGCGATAGATAAAGCGCGAGATAGCCAAAGCACCATAAAAGCGCCGCGAGACTCCCCCACGCCTGTTTCTTGACCGACAGCACGATCCACGCGACGACTCCCGGCAAGAGCGCAATGCCTGCGCCAGCTAATAATTGTAATGACAATTGACCAATCCGCTCTACTATTGGTTTGGTTTGCCAAGCCGCATACTCGGCTTGTTTGGCGTAAAACGTGTTCGGCATGGGCGTTCCGCCAACGTATAGATTGAATAATAAATATGGAATAAACAAAGCGCCGAAGCCGATTAGATATTTGCCCAGCGCTTGTAAGCGGGAGGAGTTATCTTTTTCGGCGAGCATGAGCGTCAGCAGAACGGGAGCGAGCAGGGTTAAACCGTCAGGGCGCACCCAAACTGCCAGCCCGCTGAGCAAGCCTAAGGTTAAGTAACGCGGCGAGTGGGTCATCAAGAGCAGTAAAACTAAGGTGACAATTAATCCGTGTAGCAGGGTCTCCATCCCGGAAAGCGCCGCCCAGGAAAGATGCCATTCAAAGACCGTCAAAAAAGCGACCCACGGAAATTTGGGTTGATAGCTTGGAAGTAATTTGCGCGCGCCCCATTCGCAAACGAGGGCAAGCAAAAAGATAACGAGCGCGCCGAGGAAGTAAGTCCAGAAATATGGGGACAGCTTGATCAAGAAACCAATGGCAAGCAAGGCGGACCAAAGCGGCGAGGTGGAACCGGCGGATGTGACTCCGACTCGAAACGACCATTCGCCAGATTGCGCGAGGTTGCGGGCGTAGGTTTGATGAATCCAGGAATCGTCTAGCGGAAAGCCGAGCGCGTATTTAGCGCGGCTGGCGAGTAGATAGATAGAAACCATCAAGCCGACCGCTATGGCGGTAAGCAGGATATCTCTCTTGGACAAGCTATTTAGATTCAATTCTGAATATTTTGGCTTCATCTATTTCACCGAGAAAAATAAAATGCGGATTGCCAGCGGGCGTTTTGTATAAGTCTTTGAGCGAATTCAGAGTTGCGGTTTTTTCCAAGATGAAATACTTTGCGTCAAATTGTTCGGCAACCGCCAGAATGGTTTCTTCGCCGCCATAGGGAATTGGCAAAGCCGAGCGGTTAGTGGAGATGTAATAACCGGGCGGGTTACGCACAATCACGATATCGTCAGGCTGAATGTTATGTTCCAGCAGGAATTGTTCGATTGGCGGATAATTTTCTTCGCCTTCGCTCCAGCCGAGGCTGAATAAACGCAAGTAGACGACAAACACGGTCAAGATGGCGGCGATCAACGTCAAGGCGGCGCGAAAGACGACTTTAGCGCGCTCATCGCCCCAGTTTTTCTTCTTTCTCAAGAAATCTAAAAATGCGTCCAATCCAAGCGGAGTCAGCGCCCACCACAGCGGTTGGAACGCCGCGCCGGCATGAAAAAAAGCGCCGCGCGCTCCGGCAAATGGAAAGAGCAAGGTCATTACTGAAAATAAAATCAACCAAGCGTACACGGCAAGTTTCACCCGCATATCTTTGCGGTTGGCATAGATGCCGATCAAGATGAAAGGGAATAAAATAATTGCGCCATGCGCGGCAAACGCGCTGAGCGCGTTATCTTTGAGCGCGCCTAAACGATCCAGAATTATTTGGCGCCAGCCGAGCGCGAAGAAAGCTTCTTTATTCAACAGGTCTGGCGGATAGCTAAAAGTTTGATCATAATTCGCCAACCACAGCGCGCGGCTTCCGCCCGGCGCCATTAGGCTTCCGTACACGTTGAGGTTGCGTAAGTACCAAGGCGTCATAATCAGCAAAAAGCCGATCAGGGCGATCAACGCGAATTTGAAAAATACGGGAAGCGCAGTTTTTGCTAGCGCTTTATAGTCGGCGTTTTTGAATTGGAATCCGTGAACGGCTTGAAGCAAGCCAAACAGGAAAGCGATTGCCAGCCACAAGAGACCATCGCTCCGCGCAAGCGTCATCAAGCCGGCGAATAGCCCCAACCAGAACCAGTTACTTAAGCGTTCTGAATTTTGCAGGATGCGCGAAACGAAAATAAAATATAACCCGCCTAAGAGCATAAAAATTCCGAAATTATCCGTTACGCCGAGAAATGGCGCGCTATACACCGAAAAGATTGCCAAGCACGCCGAAGCGAGCGCCAAATCCCTGCGTTGGGTGAAGAGATATGCCAGATATGCCGTCAGCGGCGGAATTACGCCAGCTATTAAGATGAAGAAGAGGCGGGCAGAAGCGTAATCTGCGCGACCAGTGAGCCACATCCCCAAAGCGGCGACTAGCGAAGCCAGCGGTTGCCAGTAACCATGCGAAGGGTGCGGAAGCGCAAGGCTTCCATCTAAATAATTCCACATATATGGCTCGGTAAATCCCCTGCCCGAAACTAGTTGCAGTCCGCCCGCATAGTAATAATCCGAATCCAAGTAACCCGGAATCGGTTGGAATTGGGCAATCGCCACCGGCGGAATTAACGCCAAAACAAAAAGGATCAGATAAGCGCGAAGAGTCATATTAATGATCGGCGGCGAGGTCTGCCCAAACGCGCGGCGGATTCAACGCCCACCAACGAATCCAGTATAAACCGATTAACGTAAAAAGCGGCAAAAAAAGAAAAACAATTTCATTAGAAGTTTTAGTGAGCCCTGCTGGTTGTAGGAAATGAAGCGCCCAAGGCAAGGTCAGGGCGACGATCATTAATAACAGAGCGAGCCAGCCGCCCCGCTTGCGCCAGCGCTGATAAATAATCGAAAAAACCAAAGCTAAGGGAACAATCAGCACAGCCAGATGCTCCAACTCGGTTTGCAAACCCAGTAAGGGAGCGGCCGCCAGCGCCAGACAACACGCCCAATAAAATTGACGAAAGCTTTGCGAGCGCGCCAGAATAAATTCATATCCGAGCAAGATGAATAAGCCAATAACGAAGATGCGCGCCAAGCCGCTTCCGTAATTTGGGAGGAGATCAGAAAAAACTGCAAATACGCTAAAACCAAACGGAGTCCGCAAGCTATTCCATGAGGCGCGTAAATATGGAATTAACCAATCCGGGTACAAGAGGAAGGCGACGATCAGTAGCACGACGCTGAGCATTCCAAAACCGGCAAAGACGCGCGTGCGCTTCTCGTAATAAGCGCGTAAAAAAACGAGAATTAAAAGCGGCGCGCCAACTTCCCAACGATAAAACGAAAGCGCCAATAAAGCGCCGACCAACTCATCCGCCTCGGCATAGTAAAAAATAATTATGCCGATATAAATCAATCCGAGCAGGAGCGTCGGGTTGCCCTCATAAAGCGCTCGATAGGCGTAAAAATTAAACAGTCCAAAGAGCATGAAGCAAAACGTAAACAGGCGCGGCGCTTCCCAATCCGTCAGGCGCAGGCTGAGATACGTGAGCGGAAATAAAGTCAATTCCAGAAGTAAAGTAAAGAGCGCGCGAGCCAGCTTCGGGTCTGCAAAGAATTTGAGCGGATAATAAAGCAGGAAAATATGAAAAGGCGTATCTAAAATATAAGGATCGTCGCCGGCTTGAGCGGAACTCCCGTAAGCGAGTTGTTGAGCGCGCCCCGCCACATCTCCGCTGTACGGCTCTGTTTTTTCTTCAGAGAAAAAACCGTGCGCCGCAACCCACTCCACGTAAAAATCGCCGCCGCCTTTTTCAAATTTCAAGTTTAGAAAAACCAAACCAGCAGAGAAGGCGATAAATAAAATAGCCGCCAACGCCATAAACTGATAATCGCGTTTAGAAAACGCTTTGGATGGAATTTGAAATGCCATCGCTTAAATATAAAACCGAAAGATTGGGCGCGTCGGCGCATTCCGTGCGACTTCCACAAAGCCTGCCTGCCGAAACATGGAAGCAACGCCGGTAAAGACCAAAGTTGGCGCTTCGTGTTCTTCCACGTCCAGCGGATAGCCTTCGACAATTTTCGCGCCATTTTTCTTCGCGTGGGCAATTGCGGCTTTTAACAATTCAAGCGCCAAACCTCTCTGCCGATGTTTTTTCTCGACGAAAAAACAAGTGACTGACCAGACTTCTTGAGCATCAACCGGCTTAAGGGCGCGCGTGTGCGCCAAGCGCGGATATTGACTGCGTGGTTCAAGCGCCACCCAACCCACTGGATAACCCTCTGAATACGCCAATAAGCCCGGGATGATTTTCGCATCCACGATGTTTTTTTGCATTTGCCGCGCATTATCGCCCGCATTCTGCGCGAAGGCTTTGCCCCTCAACTTCCAATACATACACCAACAGCCCTCGCAGGCGCCTTGTTCGCCAAACAGCAATTCAAAATCACGCCATAGTTTTGAGGTGAGCGGATGAAAAGATAAATCCAATTCTTCGAGCAATGCGTCTGTAGTCATGCTAGCGCCCCTCCACAAGTTGATCGTGCGTAATTTTGCCCGACGTCCACTCTTTGAATTGCGAGATTAAAACCGCCACAAAAATAATCGCACAGCCAAGGATCTGAATCAGTTGCAAATATTGTTCTAAAACTAACCATCCGGCGATTGCGGCGAAAACTCCTTCAAGGCTGAGGATCAACGCCGCGTCGGTGGGAGCCGTATGTTTCTGCCCCCAAACCTGAAGCGTATACCCAACCGCAATGGACAGGACTGCGCGATATAAAATAGCGCCGAGAATCGGCGGAAGCGTCAAAACAGCAACATCTTCAACAAATAATCCAACGGCAAGATTAGCAAACCCGCTAACCAAGAAATGCCCGGCGGAAAATGAGATCGCTTCAAAGCGCGAAGCAAACTTGCCTAAAATCACAAAATGGACTGCCCAAAAGAACGCGCCAAAAATCTCCAGCGAATCGCCCGGGTAAAGATGAAGTCCGCCGGAAGCGGAAAGGAGAAACGCGCCCAACCCAGCCAAGCTAACCGCCAACGCTTCCAACCAATGCGGGCGTTCTCTAAAGCCAAGCCACAATAAAAACGGAGTAAAAACCGTATACAAACTGGTGAGAAAACTGGCGTTGGCGACTTTTGTATAAAGCAAACCAACCTGCTGAAACGAAGCCGCAAAAAATAAAACCGCTCCAGCGATGCCCATCCACTTCCACTGAGCTTTTGAAATTATAGTTTTCTTGGGAATTAAAGGAAGCAGAATAAGCCCAGCCAAAATAAAACTAGCCGCATTAAATAGATAGGCGATCTTATGTTGACCAGCGATGCTCTGCGTAACGAAGGAACTCCCCCAAATCATAGACACAACGAGAAGAAGAAGGTTTGCTTTTAGGCGCATGCGCTGGATTTTACTGTATGCGAGGGAAAATTGGAGATAGAA
>JADLCG010000173.1 GCA_020847355.1 Anaerolineales bacterium
AACACATGATCGTCAGGATGAAGCGCCACGTGCGGCAGTGGATTCAAAGCGTCCGCAATTGCCGCCGCCCCGCCAATATGATCAAAGTGCGCGTGGGTATACCAAAGGTGACCAATTCTCCAATCACGTTCCTGCGCGGCTCTAAGAATGACATGACCATCCCAGGCAGGATCAATCACTGCGGCTTCTTTGGTTTCAGGGTCGGCAATTAAGTATGCATTCGTTGAAACGGGACCTAGCGTGAAAGAAATAATTTCAAGCATGATAAACCTTTCGAGAGTTAAGTAACAAATTACGCATTACGATTTACGGGCGTGAATACATAACTTACAATAATTGACAAAACAATCAACCCAATTGAAATGGGATATAAAACAAAGGGATCAATTTCAAATAAATATCCGGCTAGCGGCGGAGTGATGATAATTATGACGGCATTGACTGTTTCCAAAACGCCGTACGTTCTGCCCATTTGAGAAGGATGCACCAACCCGCGGGCTTGCGCCATCGCCATGGGTCTTCCGGCGCGAAAACCGCCTAAAAGGAAATAGCCCACAGCCAGAGCGGGTAGAGCCGCGCCTTGCCACATGGCAATTGAAAATAAAATCACCAAGCCTTGAGCGTATAAAAATCCCCAGCGCGGATGGATGCGGCTAAAAGTCAAAGCGATTGAAAAATTCCCTAACACGCCAATTGTAAAAATAAAACCCGTTTGCGCTAAAGAAAGTTCGCGCACTTTAGTTAGAAAATTTGGCGTTAGCGGTTGCGGTAAATACATCGCCAAGATCGCAAACGCAAACACGCCGATAAAAATCATAAAGCGCCGGTTATGGCGCAAACTCAGCGGCGGCGCGTCTGGATCGTGTTGATCGAGCGGTTGCGGCTCAATGAGCCAGATAAAAATATTTGAAATTACGAATATTCCAGCGGCGATCAAGAAACTCGTTTGCATTCCATAGCGTTCGCCAACCCAGCCGCCCGTGACCGGTCCTAAAATCATCCCAAGCGCAAAGGTGGCAGTCGTGAGCGCCAAAGCCGTAGCGACCGCCCATTTGCCGCGCGCCGCGGTGACATAACTATTCAGCGGGGAGGAGACAAAAGCCGTCAAGCCGTAGCCGATCAAGCCAATTAAAAATATCGGCAAGGATTTCGCCAGCCCCATAATCAAAGTTGCGATCAAGCCGAGCGCCCAAGCAATAATGAGCAGTGGTCTGCGTCCAAATTTATCCGCCAGATGCCCAGCCGGAAGATGCACCAGCGCCATAGCAAAGCCAAATGCGCCCAAGATCAAACCGATCTCTCCCTCGCTTTGAGAAAATTGTCGGTCGAGATAAATTGGCACAAAGTTGTAAAACATGCCTTCGCCAAAACCCCAAAGGAATAAGGCAGTGGCGATAAATGTCAGGCTTCGATTCAAACAGATTGCTCCACGCGCCGAATAAATTGCACAGCGGATTCAAATACCCGCTGGCGTTCCGCATCGCGCGTAACAACATGACCGGATTCAGTTACATATACTTTGGTTTTATCTGACGTATTTGTCAGCCCGTCATAAAGCATTTCCATATTTTCAGGCAGGACGTATTTATCATTCTTGGAATGAATCAGCAAAACGGGTTTATTTACTTTAGGCAAAGCGGAGTGTAGTTCCGAAAGCAAGAGTTTCAATTCCGCAATCGAAGCAATTGGGTTTTGCGGATATGAAGTTTGTTGGGCATAGGCTGTTTTATCAAACCACGATGCGCCGGGAACTTCTTTTGATTTGGGCGCATACTTGACGAATTTTCCGTACAAACGAATAAACCAGACTGGGTAACGCGGATCTTTAGGCAATTGATAAGGCGTGGACATGGCAATTACGCCCGCCACATTCAAACGGGTAGACATCAACAAACTCAACGCGCCGCCCATGGAAAGCCCCGCGATGAAGATTCGGTCAACGCTGTTAGAGAGTAAGTTAAAACCGTCTTCAACCGAAGCAGTCCAATCGGTCCAGCGCGAGGCGATCATATCTTCAGGTCGGGTGGCGTGTCCCGCGAGTCGCATCCCTAAAACGGCATATCCGTTTTTATGTAAGTCCTCGCCCATCCAACGCATTTCTTTGGGCGTGCCAGTGAAACCATGAATGAGCAAAACGCCCGTACGCCCGCCTTGAAAAAAGAACGGCTCGGTTGTGGGAATGATTTGAGTACTCATTCCTTAATTATATCAATCAGCCCGCGCAAGCCGAGTTCGTATGAAAGCGCGCCAAAGCCAGTGACCTTACCCTTGCAGACCGCCGAAACAAAAGAGACGTGCCGAAACTCTTCGCGCGCGTACACGTTTGATAAATGCACTTCGATGACTGGGATTTGAATCGCAGAAATTGCATCGCGCAAGGCAACCGAGGTGTGAGTGTAACCGCCGGGGTTAAACACAACGCCATGCGCCCAGGTGCGCGCATCGTGCAATGCGTCAATCAACGCGCCTTCGTGATTAGATTGCAAACATTTTATTTCCGCATTTAATTCTTTTCCCAACGCGATTAATTTTTCGTTGATATTTTCCAAAGTCAGCGAACCATAAACTTCAGGCTCGCGTGTGCCGAGTAAATTCAAGTTGGGTCCGTGCAAAATCAAAATTTTCATTGTTCCTCTTTTTTGGACGATATGGTCAATGGTCTATCGTCCATCGTCAATCACAGATTCTAAATCGTCCACATTCACCAATTCTACTTTTCCAATTTCTACGGGCAAAGCAAAACGAATTGACTTGGCATTCTTCTTTTTATCAACTCGCATCGCTTGGATGATTTCCGCTTTGCTCATCTGCTCTGGAATTTGCGTGGGCAGATTCAATTTCTGCAACGCGGATTCAATCGCCGCCACCGCGCTCTGGCTTGCCAGCCCAACCCGAGCAGAATACTGCGCCTCAACCATTGTCCCGATGGCGATGGCTTCGCCATGTCTTAAGTCAAATTTGCTGACGAGTTCGACGGCATGTCCGACGGTGTGACCTAAATTCAAGGCGGCGCGAAATCCTTTTTCATACGGGTCTGCTTCAATGACTTTTATTTTGACCGCCATTGCCCGTTTGACAACTTCTTCCAAATTTTGTTTGATCCAATCCAAGCCGTTGTTACACAATTCAAAGAGCTCCACATCCGAGATAATGCCATGTTTGACAACTTCCGCCATGCCTGAGATCAATTCTCTTTCGGGCAAAGTCTTGAGGAATTGGACGTCGGCTAAAACCAATTTAGGCGGATGAAACGCACCAATCAAATTTTTGCCTTCGGGCAAGTCAAAACCTGTTTTGCCGCCCAGCGAAGCGTCCACCATTGAAAGCAGAGTAGTTGGAACGACGATCCAATCTATGCCGCGCATGTAAGTAGCGGCGGCGAAGCCGGTCATATCGCTCACTACTCCCCCGCCCAGGGCAATAACGGCGCTTTTTCTATCCAAGCCGTTTTCAAGAAACGATTTCCATAAATGCTGAACGGTCTCTAAATTTTTATGTTCTTCGCCAGCAGGCACGACAATCGTTTTGACGTTTAATTTTGAAATTGTTTCAGCGTGATGCCTAGCAATGTTTTCATCTGTAACGACGATTGAGTTCGTCACGCTTAATGCGTTGTTTACATTTCCAACAATTACATCATACGCGCCCATCGCCGAAAGATGATGACGACCTAATTTGATCTGCGCCTGTAAGGCATTTTCTTCGACGGGCTTATTATCCACATGCAGTTGCAAAGGGAATGAAGCATAATGCGGTTTTCGTTTCTCCAACATCGCTTTGACATTCGCTTCCAAATCGCCTGCCAAAAGCGGGCGTTGGTTGGGTTTATGTTTTAAGCGGGGAAGCATTGTGCCTAGGTCTGCCGTTAACAAAAGGATTGTGCCGTTTGCTTCGGCAAGTTTTCTATTTTCTTCGCGCAGTAATGCGCCGCCGCCCAGGGCAATCACTTTATCAATTGGGTTTACGGATTCGCACAAAGCTTTTGTTTCCAAATCACGAAATGCTGTTTCGCCTTGCGAGTTGATGAGGTTGGAAATAGACATGCCTGCATTTTCTTCAATCGCTTTATCAAGGTCAAGGAAAGGCAGGCGGAGATTCTCGGCAAGAATTTTACCGATAGTGGTTTTGCCTGTTGCAGGTGAGCCGTAGAGGAAGATGTGAGTCATGGTTTCGGGTTTCAGGTTTCAGGTTTCAGGTTTCAGGTTTCAGGTTTCAGGTTTCAGGTTTCAGGTTGAAGGTTTCAGGTTTGTAAAAGCGCAATTAGGTTTTATTCCCAAAAAATGTGTGGGGCGTTATCCATAGGTAAATCCGCGAGCGTGGCTTTTCTCAATGCTTCAAAGCGCGGTTTGATTTCATTGATCGAATCGCCGCCGAGTTTTTCGAGCAAGGCATCCGCTAAAACGAATGCAACCATTGATTCCAAAATGGGAACGGCGCGCGGCACGGGGCAAAAATCGGAGCGTTCATATTTGGTGGGGGCATCTGTTCGTAACGCAAGATCAACTGTCGGCTGGGGAAGAAGCGTTGTGGCGATTGGTTTCATCGCGGCGCGAATCACGATCGGTTGTCCATTTGAAATCCCGCCTTCGATCCCACCAGCACGATTGGTTGTGCGTTGCAGGTCGAAGGTTGAAGGTTGCAGGTTGATGGGGTCGTGCGCTTGCGTGCCGAGTCGTTTGGCGTTTTCAAATGCGTCGCCAACCTCCACGCCTTTGATGGCTTGCACCGACATCACGGCATGAGCAAGTTTTGCTTCGAGGCGTTGATCCCATTGCGTAAAACTTCCGAGACCAACGGGAAGATTCAAAACAACGATTTCGATGACGCCGCCCAATGTATTTTTTCCGTGAATTGTTTTTTTGATTTGTTCCCGCATCAAACTTGCGGAGAGTTGATTCGGACACCGGACATCAGATTCCTCTGCGAGTTTGAATCTTTCGGCGTAAGGCATATCTTTGAAATCAGCTAGCGCTTCGCCAATGGATGAAACATATCCGCCGATGATGACGCCAAATTGATTTAAGAAATGTTTACAAATTGCGCCAACGGCAACGCGCATGGTTGTTTCTCTGGCAGATGCGCGTTCTAATGCAGGGCGTAAATCTTTATAGCCATATTTGATTGCGCCGGTTAAATCCGCATGGCCCGGTCGCGGAGAAGTCATGGGTTCGA
>JADLCG010000174.1 GCA_020847355.1 Anaerolineales bacterium
AAATTTTTTGCGCCGTTGATATCCGCTTCTAAACTGTCGCCGATCATTATGGCTTCTTGCGGCGGAATGTTCCAATGCGCGAGCGCCAATTCAAAAGCGCGCGGGTGAGGCTTGCGATAAAAACACGCGGCGGAGGTGAGCGTGAAATCAAAATAGGGACGAATGCCAAATCCGCCGACTAACTCTTGCACATCTTGATCGTCGCCGGCGTTTGATAAAATCCCAAGCCGATAATTTTTTGATTTTAATGACTGAATGGTCTCAAGCGCGTCGTCTTCAAGTTTCCAATTTTTTTGGGTGATTGCGTACAGCGCGCCCAATGCGGACCTGAGAATGGATTCTTCTACGTCCGCATAGCCCAACTCTGTGAGCAGTTCGCGCAAGACGAAATGATAGGTGGTCTCGTGAAAATCTTTATCGCGTTGCGCGTAATATTCGTGGATGCGCTTGCGAAAAATTGAGCTTTCTAATTTAATCTGGTATTCGGCGAGTTTGTTGGCAAGCGCTTTGTCCGCCGCCTGAAAGACAGGCTCCCAAGCGTTTTGCGCGCACATTAGCGTTCCCCCTAAATCGAAAAGCAAATAACCAAAAGTTGAAGCGCCCATCATGTTTATATACCCTGATGAGCGCTTTTCGTAAAGGGTCGCTGGCGCGAAATTATCCGCCGCTTTTGAGATAAATGCCGGTTGGGTCTAATTCTTCGCGCAGGATGCGTAATTCTTTTTTTGTGACCGCTTCCGTCGTTTTGATTTGATCTGCGACTTTGAGATTCCAGCCGGTGTTGGCGCGCGCCTCTTCCGCCGTTTTGCCTGGGTGCAAGGCGGTGAGGATCATCTCGCCGGATGCATTCGGCTCCATAAAGCCGATGTCTGTCACCACGCCGACCATGCCGCCGCCGCGTAAGCCGCGGCTTTGGCGGTCGTCGTTTCCGTTGATGAATCCAGCCGAAGTCATAAATTCTACTTTTTCGGGGAAGCGGCGCTTTTGATGCGGAGTCATAATGTAACAGCGGTTTGCCCAAGCCGCAATTTCTTGCGAGCCGCCCGAGCCGGGGAGGCGAACTTTAGGGTTGGCGTAAGCGCCGATGGTTGTGGCGTTGATGTTTCCATATTTATCAATTTGCGCGCCGCCCATAAAGCCCACATCCACGTTGCCGCGTTGAAGATAATTGGCGAAAATATCATACATGCTGACGACGGATAATGAACCGCTTACTAAAGTCGGGTCGCCGATGGAAAGGGGGAGTCTTTCTGGTTCCGCGCCGATTACGCCGGCTTCGTAGATCATCACTAGGTTTGGGGCGTGCGTGCGTTTGGCTAAATTGCAGGCTAAATTGGGCTGACCTACGCCGACGAAAACTACATCGCCATCTTTGAGCAAGCGCGCCGCGTTGACGATCATCAACTCGGCAGATGAATATTTTATTTCGGTCATAAGCGATCACCTTCTTTTCTAAACAGATATTTACCATGTCTTCTTAGTATTGCAATAGTAAGAATTGCCCATAAGAAATATGGAGACTTGATAACTGACAAGCTCAATGTATCGTGATAAACCAGCATTGCGCCGGAATACGAAATATTTTTTTCAACAACGTAGGACTGTAAAATATATTCCCCGCTAGGCATATTTGATGGCATTACAATTTCCCCATCAAATACTTTTGAATTAATAGCTTGGTTGTTTGTTTCGGCAACGACAAGATCATTTACGGCTTCATTAATATTGTTTTGATTTCCTGTGTTTGTTGTAGAGCTGTTTAATTTACGCCTTATGGTCGTAATTATTTTAGCGTTTTCAGAAAAATTACCGGTAATTTTATATTTTATTAAATTGCCTTTGTGTTCGATTATTGAAATGTCAAGACTTTTAACAGGGGCTGGCAACCTCATCGCAGGATCGCCTAACAGGATATAGGTATAAGCGTGCCAAAAATAAATAATTTGGTTGCTAATTTTCACGTCATTTTGGTTTGGCTCTTCTTTTATCGTGAGAGAGTAAATCGGTTCGATTAGCCGGTGAAATGTAAACATAGAAATTGATCTATCGTTTTTAGGGTTGCTGTATCCAAATAATGATTGTAGTAACCAGACCCCAATCGTTTTTGGTTGTTCATTGTACATTGTGAACATCAAGTCTTTTTGGAGAAATGTATTAGGGGTCGCAAAGGTGATCTTTGATGAGCCAAATACTGCTACCGGTCCCCCCATAAATGTATAGAGCGATTCTGATAAGCCTGGGGCGTTGCCTTCTCTGTCAATTTCTGTTGTTGTACAAGCCACAAAAGTTAATATAGTTTTTGATAGATCGTATTTTGTGATGACATCCCATGCGCTAAACATAGGCGCAACCTCTCCTGTTTTGCTTGTGGCTGGACCTAGAATATCTCCTCCATGCCCAACATAAGAAAACCAAAGAGAACCTTTAGACATTCTTTCGGCTATAGATGCAGGATACTGATCGATTTCAAGGCTGTATTTACTTTTGCCATATCCATAAATAATATACGGATTTATATAATTTGGCATATTCGCTTCTGAAAAGCTCAACATGGCTTTTTCAATCATTGTTCCAAATGTATCTCCCCATAAAGAGTCTGATGCGACGAATTCAAATTGATTTAGTTGTTTCCCTGTAGGTGGATTCTTTTCATAAGATTCTATCCTTTCAAACATATTATGGTTGAAAGGATAGAATTCCGGATCGCTTAGCTTTAATATCCATGCTCCAACT
>JADLCG010000175.1 GCA_020847355.1 Anaerolineales bacterium
AAGTTTACATCTCTCAAGCATGTGCTGAAATAATTGTTTGCCAATTCCCCTGCCGATGTATTCAGGTAAAACCCAGAGATGTTCCAATTCATCGTCTTTTACTTGCGCGAGCAACGCATAAAAAGCAATTGGCTTCTCCGCGTTGGTCATCATCCAAACTTCATGCAAAGCAATGTAGTCTGAAGAAATGGTCAACTCGGGAAGCCAGATCTGCATCCATGTTTCGGGGTAGTTCCAATGCCGTTTGGCTGAAACCGCTATTTCGGTCAAGAGAGCGGCGTGTTCAGGTTGAGCGCGGATGATTTGCAAGGTCGCTTTATTAATCATCCAACCACGCGAATTTCTCGCGGCATATCCGATAAGCTTTCCGCTCCATTTTCAGTAATCACAATATTATCTTCAATGCGCACGCCATTGCGATTGGTCAAATAAATTCCGGGTTCTACGGTATAAGCCATGCCCGTTTCCAATAATTGCTGATTATCGCCGCGCATATACGGGTCTTCGTGACCTTCCATGCCAATGCCGTGACCCGTGCGGTGCGTAAAATATTTTCCATAACCGGCAGATTCGATCACGTCGCGCGCGGCTTTATCCACATCCGCGCACGGCACGCCCGGCTTGCCCGCCGCCCGCCCCGCCGCGTTGGCATCCTGCACAATTTGATGAATCTTTTTACATTCGTCATCCACTTCACCAACCGCGAAAGTGCGCGTCAAGTCAGAGATGTATCCATGATACGCCGCGCCCCAATCCACCACCAGCAAATCGCCGGCTTGCAATTTTCTTTCCGATGGAGAAGCGTGCGGATTCGCGGAATTGGGTCCAGCGGAGACAATCGGCGCAAACGGAAATTCAGGGTCTGAGCCATGTTTCAGCAATTGCATCACCAATTCCGAAGCCAATTCTTTTTCAACCATGCCGATTTTGATCAATGGAAGCGTCGCCGCAAGCGCATTTTGCGCGATCTTCACCGCCTGACGCATTGCGTCAATTTCAGCTTTATCTTTTCGCAAACGCAAACCGGCTAACACATCTGAAGCGTCGGGATAATCCGCCTCGGGCGCGCCCATTTTGACATGACTGAATTCCAGCAAACGCATTTGACGCGGCTCGACTCCAATCCGCTTCCCATCCAAACCGAGCGCCTGCGCCGCTTGACGAAAGGCATTTCCCCACGCGGACAGATTTTCGCCGTAAGCAAACGCTTGTATCTTATAAGGAAACAAATCTACTTTAGGCAATTCAAGTTCTGGCAAAACTAAAACGGGGTCTTGATTTGGGGCAACCAACAAAACCACCGGACGTTCCATCAAATGAAAATCCACGCCCGTGAGATATTTCAGCGTAGGACCAGGGTTGAGGGCAACAGCAGACAAGCCAGAGTTAAGCAAAGAGGCGTTCAGTTTTTCGAGGCGAGTGGAAGTCATAAGTTTTTTTCCTTTAGATACCCATTATAATGTCATCCATGTATAACGATTCGACTAAAAAAATAATAGGGAGCGTTTTCTTTTTAGTTTGGAGCCTGATTGTTCTTTCCGCATTTTATATTACCCAACGCCCGCTTTTTATTCAAGTCATCGGCGGAACTTTATCAACTCTTTGGACAATTGGTTTATGGCTATGGATATTAATTAATTCCTATGGAATCGGCGCTTTTATTCTCCAAAAAATTCAGCTTCAATCTACTTTACATGAATCTCTGATTTTGCAAATTGGGCTGGGCTTAGGCGTGGTGGGCTTAGGCGGTTATGGTTTAGCGGCGCTTGGGCTAGCCAAGCCAATTGTTCTGCTCGCGCTACTTTTCGCAAACCTAATTTTGGTTTTAATCTCAAAATACCATAGCGCATTATGGCTGAGTTTGATTTCATTCTTGCGCTCGTTCAAAGAAAATCAAAGCGGTCTGCCGCGTTGGCTTCCATATATCGTGTTACTTGGTTCTGCGCTTGGTTTTGGCTTTGCCCTTTTGCCGCCCGCCGAAGGCTTTGACGGATTGTTTTACCACCTCGCCTTGCCGGAAAGATTGTTAGCTGACGGAAAAATTCTGCCTTATGCCGTTCCGCAATTTTGGTTTCCGGGGTTAATGGAAGGGAATTTCATTTGGGCGCTTGGCTTAGGCAGTGAAAGAACCGCTCAACTTTTACATTGGGCATTTTCAATACTTACCATCGGCTTGGTCTGGGAATGGTCAAGAAACGCTTTCAATCACAAATCCGCTTGGTGGGCATTGGCGTTATTAATTTCCATGCCGTCTTTAGCTTGGCTATCTGCATGGGCATATAACGATTTTGCGCTGGTCTTCTATGAACTCGCTTGTTTATATGCCCTCTGGAAATTGGGCGAGACCAAACAAAACGCCTGGCTGGTAACGAGCGCAAGTTTCGCCGGCTTGGCAATGAGTCTTAAATATACAAGCGTGATCTTGCCAATTTTTTGCGTAGCGTTACTCTTTTTTTCAGCAGGCGCATTTTCCGCCCGCCTGCGCTCTATACTTGTGTTTTCGATCGTCAGCATAGGAATCGCGTCGCCTTGGTACATTCGCAACTGGTTAATCATGGAGAATCCAGTTTACCCATTTGTTTTTCTTGGGCGGGCATGGGATGTTTTCCAAGCGGCGGCATATGCAGGTAAAGGCTCTGGCATTGGCTGGAACCTGCAAGAAATTTTATTGCTTCCTTTTAATATAACGCTTGGGCATCGCGATCAAAATTTCTTTGACGGCCGACTAGGTCCTTTATTTCTTCTTTTTCTACCCGCCGCCGTTTGGGGACTGTGGAAAATGCGTTCCGCGCTTAACCCCGAACGGAAGCCGCTTGTTTTACTCGCCGTTTTCGCATTGATAAATTATGGCTCCTGGGCATTTAGCGTAGTTCAAACGTCGCACTTATGGCAAGCCCGCCTGCTTCTGCCCGGATTAATTCCCCTCGCCATTCCGATGGGGTTTGGCATGGCGCTCCTCTCTGACCTTGACCTGCCGCGCCTCCGAATTAGCTTTATCTCCGCCTTGATTACTGGAGTCGTAATCATAATAACAATTATAGATAATTCTTTGCTACTCTTAGTCCGCAGACCTTGGGACTACGCTCTCGGCATTGAAACGCGCGAGCGCTATTTCGAGAGAATACAACCCCAATACACTGAAGCCGTGCAAATTGTCAATTCTCTGCCTAAAGATTCTTTCGTTTATTTTCTTTTTGAGCCGCGTAGTTACAATATGCTTCGCAAAGTCCAGCCGGACCCCATTAATAGCAACGTCCTTCACGATTATTATTTATATGGAAAGCCCACAGCCATCATCAACGAATGGAAAAAGGTTGGTTATACCCATGTACTTTTTCGCGCCTCTGAAGCGGAAACCTACACAGACGACAATATTCCAGATTGGGTTGCCGCAACGCATCAACTTACGCAACATCTCGTCTTGTTGCGTCAAACGAAACATTACAAACTTTATTCCATCCCCTAAGCTATTTACTTGTACTCGTGCTTTTGCTTTGAAAAAATATAGCTAACCCAATCCACAAAAGCGGGGAAAGTCGCTTCCAGCGCGGCAAGGATACGAAACCACCACGGGATAATCAAACTACGGCGCGGATATTTCGCCACGTTGACCACGCGCCGCGCCACATATTCTGAAGTCATCCGCAGGTTGAAGATCGAACGCACGGAGGCGTAGGCTTCATTCTTCCCAACATGTTGACCAAATTCTGTGGAGGCGGGACCCGGGTAAATACCGCTGACTTTGATGCCTAAGGGGGCGACTTCACGGCGCAAAGAATCGGTGAAAGCGCGCGCGCCCGCTTTACTAGCGGAATAAGTAGAGATCAATGGCGCAGAGATCAGCCCGGCGACGGAAGCCATATTGATAATATGCCCCTGACGGCGCGCCAACATGTGCGGGAGAACGATGCGCGTCACTTGGATCAAGCCTATCAAATTAACGCGAATCAACGTCTCAATATCGCGCTCCAAAGACATGTTCTCCAGCCAATCTGTCCGCCCGATACCGGCGTTGTTAAAAAGAATATCAATGTGACTGTAAAGGTCAAGCGTCGTCTCGATCATGTTCTCAATATCGGCGCGGTTGAGAATATCTACAGGTATCGCTATCGCTTCGCCGCCGGCATCTTGAATCTTTGCGGCTAAATCTTGCAGGCGGTCCATCCGCCGCGCCGCAAGCACCACTTTGCAACCTTCGCGCGCAAAGAGCAGGGCGGCATCTTCCCCAAAGCCGGAAGAAGCGCCAGTGATCAGGACTACTTTATTTTTTAGGTTAGGCATATCTTTCCCGTTAGACAATCATAGGCTTAATATAGACCAATCAAAGGGAAAACGTAGAACGGCGCCATTCTCCTGAAAGGTATAATTATTTTATCATTTATGCTTAAAGCATATCAAAACAAACGGTTAAGTCAATATTTTTAAAATCCAAGGGTTTTACAATAATGCAAACCAAGCGAATTACGGTGCTCCTCGCCGACGATCATTCTATCGCGCGCAATGGGATTCGCAATATGCTTGAACAAACCGGCGATATTACGGTGATTGGAGAGGCTCAAAATGGCAAAGAAGCGCTTAGGTTAGTCGCCAAGCTTAAGCCGCAGGTGCTTTTGCTCGATCTTGTTATGCCGGGTCCGCGCCCTGCTGAAATTGAAGAAGCCGTGCGGACCAAGCATCCCGAAACCTCAACGCTGGTGTTGACCTCGCACGATCGCGACGCCTATTTAGCGGATATGATCCACGCAGGCGCCTCTGGCTATCTTAATAAAAATATCACGGCAGAACGCTTGATCGGCGCTATACGCCGAGCGGCAAAAGGCGAAATTCTCTTTGACGAAGAACAGTACCTTAGAGCGGAAGAATGGCAAAAAAGCATAGGCGAAAAATTAGCGCAATTAACCAAGCGCGAAATTGAAATTATGAAATTGCTTTCAAAAGGGCTAGATAATAAAACGCTCGCCGCCGCCCTCGGCATTTCTTCAAAAACAGTTGCGTTCCACATTACAAATATTTTGACTAAATTACAAGTGAAATCCCGCCAAGAAGCGGCGCTTTGGGGCTTGCAGAATTTGCCTGACAACCTAGAATAATTCCCAGTATCATTTTATAGAGAAGCCTATTAGGATTCTCTCTGTAAGGAAATCTATTTTACAAGGAGAAAAAATTATGAAGCAAATTCTGCATGGTAATAAGTCAATACGCCGAATTGGTGATGAATAAGTCATATAATCGTTCAAGTTTGATATTAATAACCAGCCTATTTATGTTGTCTTCAGCCTGTAGTCCTGCCATAGGCTTGCCGCCACCTAAGGGAACAGATACATTAACTGTCGCGTCATTCCCGGCGAACACTTCGGCTAGCATTACTGAGACGCCAACTCGCTATATAGAGGCTGTGTGCGCGACACTTCCATCGCAGAATCTCGCGTTTACTCCAGATATCAACGTCCAATGGACGCTAAATACTCCTGCAAATACACAGTTCCCTCGTATTCCAATACCGCCGGATTACGATTCTACTAGTCGAGAAAAACGAGAAGCGGTTCTAAAAAAACTGCTCACCTTTTGGCTCGAATTTCAAAAAACTGAGGCGGATTCATCTCGCTACGCAATTAGAGATTACAAAATCGGAGAAATTCGCCAAACTCAGCCTAGAGGCAACCCCACCCCAGAAATTGCCGCTTTCATTGAACTCTGGATCATTCCTTCTAAGACGCCACATGGCTACGCCTCTTATCCAGGCGACATACCTGCAAGCTTCTGCTCTTGGTGGCATATTTATCAGATGTCATTCGCGGTCTACCGAGAGGATGGGTATTTTTTGTTAGGGCTATATTCGGGCGGAGGGTAACACGGCGCGCCATCGTTGTGATAAAAGTCAAGTAGTTGTCGTCGCGTTTCATATTACGAATTACGAATATTTTCGTCAAACTAGAGGTGAAATCTTGCCAGAAAGCAACCATTTGGGACTTGCAGAATTTGCCTGACAACCTAGAATAATTCCCAGTAT
>JADLCG010000176.1 GCA_020847355.1 Anaerolineales bacterium
CACCAGCGCTTCTTGCTTAACTTGGGTTTGCTCGCCAGTCGTCAAATTTTTAATCACGACCAAGCCTTTTTCCAACTCATCCGGACCTAACACCAGAGCTAGCTTCGTCTTCATCTTATCCGCAAACTTAAATTGCTTCTGCAGTTTTGCCGGTTCGGGAAAAGTCAACGTATTGATTCCAGCCTTACGCAATCGAGCGGATAATTCAAAGGATTTTTCTAATAAGCTTTCGTCAAATAAAGTCACCAAAACATCGGCGGGCGTGGGGGTAAACTCCGGCAGTAAGCCTTTCTCCTGCAAAACAATTCCGATCACTACATCCCCCATCGCAAAGCCAACCCCAGACAATGCCTGCCCGCCAACATCCGCCAACAAGTTATCATAACGTCCGCCGCCAAGCAAAGCGCGTTTGACCGAGCCGCTCGTCTCGAATGCCTCAAAGACTGTGCCGGTGTAATATAAAAGCCCGCGCATGATATTCGGATCATACTTAACGTATTCGCTCACGCCCAACGCCTCCAGCGTGGAGAAGAGTTTGAGTAATTCATCGCTGGACTTCCACAATTCAAAATTTGACAGAATGTTTTTCAAGCCGTCTAATTGCGCTTGGTTCAGACCGAGTTCAAAAGCGTAAGTATCCCACTTGGCGGGTTCCATTTTGGAGCGGCGATCTACTAAGTTAGAAACATCCAGCCGTTTTTCGGCGGGGATTTGCAATTTATCAAATTCAGAATCCATCAAACGGCGATTGTTAACATAAATGGTCGCTTGATTGGGAGTCAAACCCACAGACGCCAGAAATGTCGCGGCAATGGCAATCAGTTCTGCGTCCGCCTGAGGCGAGTTGACTCCCAGCAGATCAATATTCCATTGAAAGAATTCGCGCGAGCGCCCTTTCTGCGGTTGCTCATATCTCCAAAATGGACCGAACGACCACCACCGCACGGGGTAGGTCAATTCATTTTGTTTTGCCGCAATCATTCGCGCCAGACTCGGCGTCAGTTCAGGGCGAAGCGTCACAAGGTCGCCGCCGCGATCTTCAAAGGTAAACGATTGGCGCTTGACGAGTTCCTCGCCGGATTTTGCCGCATATAAATCAATCGTCTCGATAAAGGGTCCGTCATATTCTTGATATCCAAACGCCTGAGAAGCCGCGCGGACTTTTTCATAAATGAAATTTCGTAACGCCATTTGCTCGGGGTAAAATTCCCGCGTGCCTTTAACTGTATATATTTTCTCGGTCATGTTATCTCCACCGCTAAATTTTATCATGGGATTTTTTAATTCAAAATTCAGCAAATGAATTTTGATGTATAATTCAAAAGCTCAAGGAGACCTAATGAAAATTGATTATCAAGAACCAAGCAAAGACCTATTAATGCGGATTGACCTGCACGAAAAATACGGCTCCGCAAACATTGACGTTTGGACGAACAATCTGCTCAACCCGCAGGCAGGTACGAAAATTTTAGACGTTGGTTGCGGCGCAGGCAAACTCTGCTTTTTATTCAATGAGTATACGCAAGGCAAAGCCCAAATTACCGGCGGCGATTTCTCCAATGAATTGCTCGAGAAAGCGCGTGAGAAAAATAAGCGGATCGGCGCCAAGATTGATTTTCAATTTCTGGATTTCAACGAGTCTTTCAAATTTGCCGATAATTCTTTCGATCTTTGCACTTCTGCATTCGCAATTTATTACGCTTCAGATTTGAACTTCACGTTTGGCGAAGCGCATCGCGTACTTGCCCCGGGCGGAAGACTCTTCGTCTCCGGCCCATTGCCTGAAAATAAGCAAATGTTTTACGAGATCATCAAAGAAGCGACAAATAACGCGCCCATCCCGCCCATGCCCGGCTCTTCCAGATTCAAAGGCGATATTTACAACACGATTGACAGCATCTTTGCCAAGACAGAATTGCATACATTTGAAAATCACCTCACCTTCCCTGAAGTCGCGCCGTTTATTGATTACGTCCGCGCCTCGCTTGGCGAAGACCGCCGATTGTGGACTTCCATGTTCAACGGCAAAGACGAATACGAAGCCCTGATCGGGAAGATTGAAACAGTCGCCAAAAAATGGTTTGACCGCGACGGCAAATTAGTGATGACCAAAGTCATTGGCGGCATTCTGGCTACGAAATAAGCGTTGGGTTTAGAAAACGGATATTCAGCAATGATATTTTCAGGTAAGCGCATTCTCTTCTTAGGCGCGCACCCCGACGACATCGAGTTGGGATGCGGGGCTTTCTTACATCAAATTGTTAAGCAAACCGAAGTTTTATGCGTCACGCTTTCAGATAACCAAAAAAACCCCGACTTGCAAGAAGTCAAGCGCGAACATTTTCAATCCATGCAAACGCTGGGCGTTTCTGAAGATAAGATTATCCTTGGTCCTTTCACCACGCGAATATTTCCAAATTCAAGGCAGGATATTCTTGAATATTTTCTTTCGCTCCGCAAAGATTTCCGCCCCGATTTGATTTTTACGCATACTAAGCAAGACGTGCATCAAGACCATAATACGATGACCGACGAAGCGCTGAGAGCGTTTCGCGGAATCACCGTGCTGGGCTTTGACGTAGTCCGCTCGTCTTATGGTTTCTTTCCGCATTTTCTGGTTGAGGTTAGCGAAGAAAATGTGAACAAAAAGATCGAAGCTTTATCCAAATATCAGACCTACCAAGACCGCTATTATTTCAACAGCGAACTCACCCGTTCAATTATGGTGCGGCATGGCGCGCTGGCGGAACGCCCCTTTGCAGAAGGCTTTGATATTCTTAGAATTGTGGGCAAGTTTGAAGCCTGAATCAAAAAGAGCCGAGAAATTCGGCTCTTTTTTGTTGGCATAATCTACTTAGGCACGCCAATAAATATATTCCCATCTCGAATTTGCACAGGATAGGCGGGGATATCTTCCACAGCGGGCAATTGCACGGCTTTGCCGGTGCGAATATCGAATTCCGCGCCATGCCGCGGACAAATAATATTTTCGCCTTCCACTTTCCCCTCGCCCAGCGGGCCGCCGTCATGCGTGCAAACGTCTCCAATTGCAAATAATTTTCCGGCGATATTCAAAATCACAATCGGAGTGTCGCCCAAATCCACAAACAAACGTTCCCCATTGGGCAGTTCGGTCAGCGGAGCAATCTCGATAAATTCCGCCTGCGCTTCTTCTAAAGTTGTGTAATTAAACATAATCTCCCTTATTCCACCAAGTCGTCGTTAGCTTCGCCTAAGCCATAAACCCCGGCTTTGAGCACCTTCAATGAAAGCAAAGCGCATTTCAAACGGACTGGTCCAAGATCAATACCCAATATTTCCAGCACGTCGTTTTTATTCAGGAGTTTGATCTCATCCAGAGATTTACCGATGACAGTTTCCAAGAGCAGATCCGCCGAGGCTTGCGAAATAGCGCACCCATGACCGTCAAAGCGCGCGTCTGTGACTATGCCTTCGGCGCTCACCCGCAAATCAATTTGGATATGGTCGCCGCACAGCGGATTATTATCCGCAAAGGAAATATTATGCGGGTCCAACTTGCCGCGATACCCCGGATTCTTGTAATGCTCAATAATTACTTCACGGTAGAGATCGTCCATGAGATCAAAAAATTCCTTCGTTCGGCTAAATTAATTAAATAACGCTTTCACCTTATAAATCCCATTCACTAACAAATCTACTTCTTCTTTTGTGGAATACAAGTAGAATGAAGCGCGGCTGGTTGCCGGAATTCCAAATTTTTCATGCAAGGGCTGGGCGCAATGATGCCCCGCCCGCACGGCAATGCCATCGCGATCTAAAATCTGAGCCACATCATGCGGGTGAATACCGTCCAAGATAAATGCGGCGACTCCGCCTTTTTTATCCGCAGAGGGACCAAACAACTTCACGCCGGGGATTTCTTCCAAGCGCTCCAGCGCATAACTGGTAATTTCATGTTCATGCGCGGCAATCGCTTCCATGCCAATCTGACTCAAATAATCCACCGCCGCGCCAAAGCCAATTGCCTCGGCAATCGCCGGCGTGCCAGCCTCAAATTTATGCGGCAACGTATTAGCGCGAAAAGAGCGCAATTTCACTTCCTTGATCATATCGCCGCCGCCCAAAAATGGCGGCATGGCTTCAAGCACAGCGGCTTTTCCATACAATACGCCAATCCCAGTCGGTCCGCACATTTTATGCGCAGAGAAGGCGTAAAAATCCGCGTCCAACGCCTGCACATCCACTTTCAAATGCGGCACAGATTGCGCGCCATCCACCAGCGCAAGCGCTCCGGCTTCATGCGCTAAGCGGATCATCTCCTGAGCGGGGTTGATCGTGCCGAGGACGTTGCTCATGTGCGTAAACGCGACCAACTTCGGGCTTCGTCCTAGAAGCGCTTTGTACGCATCCAAATCGAGCGTTCCGTCTTCCGTCACGGGGATGAAATCTAATTCAATATTTTTTTCAGCCTGCAGTATCTGCCACGGGACGAGGTTAGAGTGATGCTCCATTTCGGTCAAAATCACCAGATCGCCAGGCTTTAGGTTTGCGCGCGCCCAAGCATACGCCGCCAAATTAATTGATTCGGTCGTATTGCGGGTGTAAATAATTTCGCGCGCCGCCGAAGCGTTGATGAATTTCGCAATTTTTTCGCGCGCGCCTTCATACAACGCAGTCGCTTCTTCCGCCAACGTATGCACGCCGCGATGAATATTTGCGTTTGAGCGCCGATAATATTGATTCATCGCTTCGATGACCGAAGTCGGCTTTTGAGAAGTGGCGGTTGAATCTAAATAAATCACGCGCGCGCCGCTCTGCGTCTCGCGCTCAAGGATCGGAAAATCTTTACGGATTTCTACAACGTCAAATTTCATATTAATAGTTTGGAATAAATTCTTTCTTCACGGCAGATTTCTTACCAGCCGCGTGACGAATAAACTCAGAAGTGAGCGAGTACCATAAAATTCGATCTGGCACCATCCAGCCGTCAGTCAAAAAGACGTTGGAGCGAAACTGCACGGCGACCAGTTTATTATCCACTTGCACGACAATGCCCTTAACCCAATCGCGAATGCGCTCTTTATTTTTTTCATGGTCGCAAAAAACTTCAACATGATCGCCCACTTCAAAAGCGTGTTCTGTGCCGGGCGCTTTCATATAGGCAAACTGATGCGTGCGCGAAGCGCGCGGCGCGGCAGGTCGGCGCTCCACATACGTATTGACGACATGCTTCACCACCGGCAAAGTCGAGCCGGATTCATCGGAAGCTCTTTTAACGCTCGCCGCCGGAATTGACTTCTTCCCAACCGAGCGGGTGGAAGATAATTTCATCGAGGTTGGTTTTTGCGCTTTGGAGGTTGATTTGAGCTTCGTAGTCATCTTTGTTTTCGCCGCCGCCTTTGTTTTCGTTTTAGATTTTGTTTTCGTCTTGGATTGATTTGTCATGCTGACATCCTAACCAGATAAAAGGATCCACG
>JADLCG010000177.1 GCA_020847355.1 Anaerolineales bacterium
CAAAACAAATTGCGCGCCCTGAGCATTTTACGCGCGCGCTTATATGATATTGAACTGGCTAAACGTCAGGCGGAGTTGGAAGCGGATCGGCGCTCACAAGTCGGCTCCGGCGATCGCTCCGAAAAAATCCGCACCTACAATTATCCGCAAAGCCGCGTCACCGATCATCGCATCGGCTTTTCCAGCTACAACCTGCCTGTCGTCATGGATGGCGATATTGATCCGTTCATTGACGAACTTTCCACCCGCGATGAAGCCGATCGCCTTGCTGCCACCGGCGTGGACGACGACGAATAAAAAAAGAAAAAACGCTTATTTTTGCCACAGAGAACCCGGAAAACATTGAGAAAACTCAGTGAACTCTGCGCGCTCTGTGGCAAATCATTTAAGGAGAATCAACTTGAACGATAACCCCGCCTTCGGCGCAGGTTTGCAACCATTTATGGGCATTCCCTCTTTCATGCGCCTGCCCGCCTCACGTAATCTAAAGGATATAGACGTTGCTATCCTCGGCGTGCCATTTGACAGCGGCACATCCTACCGCACTGGCACGCGCTTTGGACCTCGAAAAATCCGCGAAGCCTCGTTGATGATTTGGGGACATAACCCAACATTGAACGTCACGCCGCTGAAAAAATTACAAGCGGTAGATTATGGCGACGTATCGGTCATCCCCACTTCAATTGAACACACGATGACCGCCATCGCAAATACCGCCGCTGAGATCATTCAAACCGGCGCAAAATTAATTACGCTGGGCGGCGATCATTCCATCGCTTTGCCTTTACTCCGCGCTCATGCTAAAAAACATGGTCCCGTTTCGCTCATTCATATTGACGCGCACATTGACACATGGGAATCTGAGTTTGAAGCCGTGCCATATAGTCACGGCACGCCGTTTCGTTACGCCCTGCAAGAAGGCTTGATCCGTAAAGATGAATATATGCAAATCGGCATTCGCGGACCCTTGAGCAGTGAGCATGATTACGCCGACGCAAAAAAACTCGGCGCAAGAACTGTCACCATCCACGAAGTGATGGAAAAAGGCGTAAAAGAAATTCTCAAAGAAATTCACCAGCGCATGAAAGGTCCCACCTACGTCACCGTAGATATTGATTCCGCAGACCCCGCCTTTGCGCCCGGCACCGGCACGCCCGAAGTCGGCGGGCTAACCAGCTATCAACTCCTGCAACTCATTCGCGGGCTTCATGGCTTAAATCTCATCGGCTTCGATCTCGTCGAAGTCTCGCCGCCCTTCGATCACGGCGACATCACCGCCATCCTCGCCGCCAACCTCGCCTTTGAATATTTATCTCTGCTCGCCATTCAATGAACGCGCAAGAATTTCTAAAACAATTTCAATGGGATGATTTCGACTCGCAACTTTTACTCGCGCATATTTTAAGACGTTCGCGCACATGGCTTCTAGCGCATTTAGAGACGCCGCTTTCCCCGCTCGAAGTTGATTCGGCAAATCAAGCATTCGCCAAACTCCAAGCCGGGGTTCCGCTCCCATACATTCTCGGTCACTGGCAATTTTTCGGCTTGGAGTTAAACCTCACAGACGCTGTGCTCATTCCGCGCCCAGAGACTGAACTTCTGGTAGAGAATGCCATTCGCTGGCTGAACAGCCATCCCGAAGCAAGAAGCGTCGCTGATGTGGGCACAGGTTCTGGCGCAATCGCAATCTCGATCGCAGTAAATATTCCAGATGTAAAAATCCTCGCCACAGATATTTCAAGCGCGGCGTTAAAAGTCGCTAAAGCCAACGCCCAAAAAAATAAGGTTGCCAATCAAATTGAATTTGTTGAGTATGATTTGCTTCCGCCTGCGAAGATCAATTTAGTTTGCGCCAATCTTCCATACATCCCAACGGAAACCTTGCGCGGATTGCCAATTTACCAAAACGAACCCACGCTTGCCTTAGATGGCGGCGCCGACGGCTTAGACGTATATCGAAAATTGTTTTCGCGCGCGCCCGCCTTTCTCGCGCCAAATTATTTAATGCTTTGCGAAATCGAAGCGACGCACGGTCAGAAAGCGCTTGAACTTGCAAAAGAACATTTTCCAAATTCAAAAGTGACTTTGCGCTCAGACCTAGCTGGTCATGATCGGTTGATTGAAATCAATAATGAAAACTGAAATTATCCCCGCGACTGAAATTGAAAAAGCCCTCGCTGTTTTACGCAATGGCGGCATTGTCGCCTTCCCTACCGATACAGTGTATGGCGTTGGCGCTTTGGCGTTTGATAATTTAGCCATCGAAAGCATTTACGCCGCCAAGCGCCGCCCCATTGAAAAAGCAATTCCTGTTTTGATCGGCGCTGTGGAGGATTTCGATAAAGTGGCGATAGATGTTCCCAAAATGGCTTATATTTTTGCAGAGCGCTTCTGGCCCGGCGCGCTCACTTGCGTTGTGCCTAAAAACGAAGCTCTTCCGCCTGCAATCTCCGCTACGGCAACGGTTGCCGTGCGTATCCCTAATCATCGCGCCGCATTGAATTTATTGCGAATGGCTGGTCCAATGGCGGTGACATCTGCGAACATTTCCGGTCAGCCTAGCCCGATCACCGCGCAAGAGGTCTATGAGCAATTGCAGGGCAGGATTCCGCTGATTTTAGATGGCGGAAAAACCCCGGGCGGAATCGCCTCCACGTTGATAGATTGCACAGGCGCAACGCCCACCCTCCTGCGGGAAGGTCCAATTTCTTTGGAAGTACTCTTATCGGTTTTGTAGTTTATAACGTGACGATTCAATGTTAATAAAGTGAGCCGCGCTTTTAGCATGACTTACCGGTTGCTTCCAAAATAAAATTCTTATGCCGTTTTCATGTTCGCTTCAGGATAAATTTAACTGGCGGACTATAATAAAAGTTACATTCTCCCTCGAAAATCCCCGTCAGGCTTGAGCAAGTTTGGTGGGGATTTTCATTTAAACGATGGGCCAGGTTGGGCGGACGTCTATATTCAAATCTGAAACTTGTCCATGAGCAAAGCGGTAATAAGCCGCGGAGCCGATCATTGCGGCGTTATCTGTGCATAAAGAAAAAGCTGGGATATGCACGGGAAATTCGGTTTGCGCTTTGAAGGTTTGCCGCAACGGGCGGTTGGCGGAGACTCCGCCAGCCACGAGTATTTCTTTCGCGCCATGTTCGCGCGCGGCTTGCATCGTTTTCTTGAACAACACGTCAATGACCGCTTGTTGAAAAGAAGCCGCAAGGTCTGGAATTGGCGGCGTTTTACCTTGCTTTTTCAAATTTTGCACTTCATACAAAACCGCAGTTTTCAAGCCGCTGAATGAAAAATTATAAGTTCCATCCATCCACGAGCGGGGAAAATTGAAACGGGTTGAATCGCCTTCTTCTGCGCTTCGCTGAATGGATGGTCCGCCCGGATACGGGAGTTCGAGCAAACGCGCAACTTTATCAAAAGCTTCGCCGGCCGCATCGTCCTGCGTGGAGCCGAGCCGCTGATAAGTCAAATGATCGGTCATCAGGTTGATTTCAGTATGCCCGCCAGAGACAAGTAACGCAATCAAAGGGAATTGCGGCTCCGCAGGAATTGCTTCGCCCGCGTTATAGATCCAAGCGGAATATAAATGTCCTTCCAAATGATTCACGCCAATTAACGGCTTGCCCGCCCCAAGCGCCAAGCCCTTTGCCATGTTCATCCCAACGACAAGCGAGCCAGCCAAGCCTGGACCTTGTGTGACGGCGATGGCGTCAATGTCATTCAGGGTAAGATGCGCCTGAGACAAAGCCTGCTCAACGACCGGCGTAACGCTTAATACATGCTGGCGCGATGCCACTTCAGGAAACACGCCGCCATAGCGGGCATGAATTTCCATTTGCGAAGCGACCACCGAGGAAAGCAAGGCGCGTCCGTTTTCAATCACGGCGGCGGCGGTTTCATCGCAAGAAGTTTCAATGGCAAGGATACGGGCGGGTTTAAGCGTGGACATAAGTAATCGGCAACTAATTATAGATGGCGGAGAAAACTTTCAGGATTGGACAAAAAATCCCTAGTCAAGTTTACATGTTCAAGTTCGTTATATTGTACTTCCTTTATTGCGCCGTCTCTGAATTGTAAAATTTGCGCGTTTGGAAACGCCAAAATGATCGGCGAATGCGTTGCAATAATGAACTGCGCTTCTTGAGCAAGCATCTGTTTTAATGCGGAAATAAAAGTCAACTGACGAGTTGGCGATAGCGCCGCTTCTGGTTCGTCTAGCAGGTATAAACCGCCGGGCACAAAACGCGCTTGAAACAAAGTTAGAAAGGCTTCGCCATGCGAATAATTATCGAGGTCTGCGCCATAGCGATTTTGCATAGCGTGTAGTTGACCTGTATAAGCGGACTTCGCTAAATCCTTTGCATACTTTGAACGACCTTTATATTCTTTTTCCACGTTTTCAATTTCTTGTTCCATTTCCTCGCGGGTTTGGCGCATGGAACGAGCGTATCCAAAAAAATCTTCGGCGCGTAAAAAGAAACCTTTGCGCGTGCGCTTGGTCCAGGTGAGTTTGAGGTATTTTGCCAATGCGCGAAGCGGCGCGAGCGTTTTATCGGTTCTGACGCTTTCGCTCCCGACGGTAATTGATTCAGCCGCGCACGCCAGCGCTTCCATGATCGTAGATTTTCCCGATCCGTTCTCGCCGACGAAAAATACAACTGGAGAAGTAAACTTTATTTCTCGTAACGCGCGCACCACTGGAACGGTGAATGGAAAATTATTGACTTCGTCAGCGGAAAATGGGCGAAGCGCAAAAGATTGAAGATGGAGCATATTTATCTATTGATAATTATTTCTTCCACTTTTTCATGGGTAGAACAAAATCATACGGGTACTCCACGAGCGTTTCCATTTTCCCATCGGGGCGCACCCAAAGCGTATCTTCGATGCGGAAGCCCATGCCTTTTTCAGGGTAGTACAAGCCCGGTTCCGAGGTGACTACCACCCCCGGCGCGAGGCGTTGATCGTCGCCTGCGGTGAGCCCGCTGAAAGGGCGTTCATGGATGTTCAAGCCCACGCCATGCCCTAAGCTATGCACATAACCTTCAATCGGCGCTTTGGTATGTAACGGCGTTTGATGTCCTTTGGATTCGTAATACTCGCAAGTCATCAGGTTATAGTTTTTGAATGGGACATTCAAATCAAAATTTTCATTTAGCTTGTCAAAAATTTCTTTGACTTGATCGTAAATTTCTTGCGCTTCGGGCGTGGCGTAACCCAACGACCATGTGCGCGTGAAATCGTAATAATAGCCGCCGCCCGCTTCGGCTGGATAAATATCAAACACAATCGTCTGACCCAGCCGCATTAAATCGGTTGGGTTGCCCGCCGAATGCGGCACGCCTGCATCGCGCCCAATCGCAAAGATAAAACCCGAGGGCAATTCTGCGCCATGCTCTGCCACCCACAAACGGATTTTTGAATGCACGTCGCCAACGGTCAACGGAGCGCCGTCTTCCTTCAGCAGAACTTCATCAGCGCGAACGGCACAAGAGACGAGATACTCTTTCACTTGAGCTACAACCGCAGTTGTGATTTGACCCATGCGGCGAATGCGCTCCACTTCGGCTTCGTCTTTGGTTTCCATAGCGCGCATAAAAATCGAATCTTCACGAGGCTCGCCGACAAACTCAATTCCCGAATTTATTTTTTGCAAACTAGAAAGCAACGCGAACACAGAACTAATATCGTAAGTTCCATATACGCCCACGCGCCCCGCAGTTACGCCCGCGTCTTTGAGCATCGCTTCAAAGCGCAACGCGCCCGCGCGCGCCGAATCGCCGTTTGATTTTTGCGCCAGTTCTTCAAGGCTGTATTTGCTATATGAAATTAATTTCAGCCCGCTTTTTGCGGCTTCGTCTCTTTCCATATCGCCGTGAAATAAAAGCGCTTCCGCGCCGCGCTTTTTAATTAATGTGGCGTGGCTCACATGCCCGCCGCCAGTCATGTAATACATCGGCGGGTTATGTTCGGCATTGCCAAAAATAATTAAAGCTTCCAGATTGCGCGCCTGCATCAATGCGTCTAAATCAGATTTCATTTTGTCTCCAGAGAATTGAGTTGTCTAAATTCACGAGCGCTTTCTTCGTTTTCAAAAGTAACTCGAACAATATTTTCATCTTTCAAAAACTTTGCCGAGACGCCAATTAATTGATCGCTTTCAGTCAATAAACTAAAAATCGTCAGCGGGCGTTTGGCGATTAGTTTTCCATAAAATGGAATCGCCAACGTCTTCACAAGAAATTCAATAACACTGCCGCTAATGATACCAACAATCAAACTCACAAAGCCTGCAAAGGCAAATCCAAAACCATAAGTTTGCGGCGTTGTTCCTTCTGGCGCGATCGCCCAAGCGGGTAAAAACGCCATCATGCCGAAAATGAAACCGCCAATCAAAAAAGGGATCAAAGTCACTTTTGCAATGCCGCGCTCTTTGTTGGCGCACAGGTTGCACATCGGCGCGTCTAATTTTAGCAAAACCGCGCCGCCTTTTTTCTCCACGCCCATATTCAATGAAATTCCCAAACTCGTTTCTTTGGTTTTGCCGCAATTCACGCAACGATTTGCAAACTTCAAAAGCGGCGGATTCTTTTTATCATTGATCTTCACGTCAACGGTAATCATGCAAAACCTCCCGCAAAGTATTTAAGAAAATGTTTTCTTGTTCAGGCAAAACTGTGCGCGGGTCAAGCAAAATCTGGTCATGCTCAGTCCGCGCAATGATTGGCAGGCTGGCTTGACGAAGCTTCTTCAAAAATTTATCGGGAGATTTGACGCGCAACGCAAGCGCAAAGGTTGGGATGGATTCATCGGGAAGCGAGCCGCCGCCCACTGTAGATTGACTCGCGATTACTGAACCTTGATCTAACTCACGCGCCCACGCCTCTGCCTTAACTTTTACCTGCTCCAGCGACATGGACATCATCCTCACGATGGGGATTTCCCGCTCCGCTTCATCTTTGAGATAATGCAAAAGCGTGGCAGTTAACCCAGCCAAGCAAATTTTATCGGCGCGCACCGCTCTGGCTAGCGGATGTTTTTTGATTTTAGCGATCAACTCCGCTTTGCCCACGATGATCCCCGCCTGCGGACCGCCGAGCAATTTATCGCCAGAAAAGCAGACGATATCCGCTCCGGCTTGTAAAGATTCTTGGACAGTCGGCTCGTGAGCAAAGCCATATTTGGCTGTGTCATACAATGCGCCAGAGCCGAGATCGTCCATAAAAGGAACGCCTGCTTGATGCGCGGCGTTTATGATTTCTTCCAACTCTGGCTCTGCAGTGAAACCGATGATCTTGAAATTGGAACGGTGGGCGCGCATGACTAACCCATTAACAGGTCTTGAAGCGGGCGCTTGAAGCGCGGATTGGTAATCAGATAGGCGGGTTTTGTTCGTTGTGCCGATTTCAACGAGTTTCGCGCCCGATTGTTTCATCACGTCGGGAATGCGAAAGCCGCCGCCAATCTCGACAAGTTGCGAGCGGGAGATGACGACTCGTTTTTTGTTGGCTAACGCTGAAAGGGCAAGCAATACAGCGGAGGCGTTGTTATTGACAACGATTGCGGCTTCCGCGCCTGTGATTTTTTTTAGAAGCGCTTCGGCGTGAAGCAAACGCGAGCCGCGCTTGCCGGTTTCTAAATCAAACTCAAGGTTGGAGTAATTCATTGAAGCGCTGATCATGGCTTCGATGGTTGCTTTGGATAGCGGCGCGCGCCCGAGATTGGTGTGGAGTATGACTCCCGTTGCATTGATGACGGGTTGCAGTGTTGGTTGTGTCCAGGCGCGTAAAGTGGATTCTGCTTGGGCTAAGAGAATGGTTATTGATGGCGTACCCGCTTCGAGATTAAGTTTGAGGCGCGCGCGGGCTTCGTCTACTGTGCGGCGAAGCGAGTCAACTGTGAGCGGTCTGCCATATTCCTGAATCAAATCTTCCGCCGCGTTGAGCAGTTGATCTATGGACGGGAGATTACGCAGTGTCGTCATCGGCGATGATTGGCAATTTGCGAGCGGCGCGTTCACGCACGCGGATGAAATATTCGGCGGCGAAAAGCCCTCCCGCCAAACCGAGGATGACGTAGATTGTTACCAGCCGACCAAGTTGGAGCCAGGCTAGGGTTGCGCCATAAATGCCAAACCAGAGGGCTTGGCGTAAAATACCTTTAGAGTCAATCGGCTGTTTGCCCGGGAATCTTTTATGTAAAAAATAAACGATTGGCAAAGCCGTGCCGGTGAGCGCCAAAATGCCGCAGACGAAAAAGCCCCAGCGCGCCCAAACCAATGGCAAAGAAAGAAAGATGATTGAGCCCAACCCGCCCCAGCCAATGAGAAGCAGTAAAATCGTGGAAGGTAGATAGAGGCGAAATGTTTTCGGTTGCGATTCCATTGGCGGAATTATAACGTAGCGCCAAATGGTTATAATAATCGGGTTTTCAATCAAGCCTATTTCAAATTCACTTTTATAACTGGAGTTTTACAATGCCTGCGTATGTTATTTTTGATATTGAAGTGCAAAACCCGGAAGGTTATGAGGGTTATAAGAAATTATCCTCTGCCGCAGTAGCCGCTTACGGCGGGGAATTTGTAGTGCGCGGCGGACAAGCCGAAACGCTCGAAGGCGTTTGGTCGCCGAAGCGTTTGGTGATTTTGAAATTCAAAGACGCGGCGACCGCCAAAGCTTGGATCAATTCGGAGGAATATCGTGAGGCGCGCGCCTTGCGCCATCAATACGCCGTCTCGCAGGCGGTGGTGGTGGATGGGGTATAATCTTTGCCACCCAATTAAAATTTACGCGAGAGAATATGTCTGTATCTGAAATTGTATTAAAACATCTGGAGCGCCTCTCCGGCACCGATCAAGTGCGCAAAGATTTGAATATTGATATATTTGGCGAGAAGTTGCTAGATTCGCTGGCTTCAATCGAATTAGTGCTCGATATATCGAAAGACCTCGGGGTTGACCTGACCGCCGGCGAGGTAGATCGTGAAGAATGGGCGACCCCGCAAAAAATTATTGATTATCTGGAAGCGCGAGTCAAACAAGGATGAAGAACGCCCCGCATCTCTCTGCCGCGCTGATCGCCTTATGCGGGGCTCTCTTGGCGGCTCTTTTATTTGTGCTTTATGCCAGCCGCTTTGAGCAAAAATATATCCATAGCGTCGCTCAGCTTGATTTTCACGAAGTGTTGAAAGGTCAGGTTTTACAGCGTTTGGCTTTTCGGCAAGACGATCTACTGGTGATGTACGCCAGTTCAGAAGCGGTCTTGATCCCCAACGATTATCAAGCTTATAAATATTTTCGGAATTATCCAACCGGCTTCATGGTTTTTACCGTCGCCAATAAAGGCACGTCCATGCTGAGCATGGCGCAGGATTTAGCGGCTTTGGGCGCGGATATGCGCGGAAAGAAATTCGTTGTCTCTTTCGCCCC
>JADLCG010000178.1 GCA_020847355.1 Anaerolineales bacterium
GGCTGGACATTAACCGCCATTGAAAGCGGACTTGACGGCTTGCTCGCGCGCAAAATACCGCACGCCGCCGCTTTCCCTACGCTGACGGCTGATACTCTGCTAGAAGCATTGCGCGCCGCCCAAGCCTCCGCGCAGACAGATATTGCAGTTGGCGTGACCATCTTCCCCGAAGAAAGAAGCGCCGTGATGGCGCTGATCACGGCGCAGGGCGAGCAGAGTCAGAAAATTACGTATGGCGGTCCGCCAAAAAGCCTGCCGCTGTGGAGCGTGAATCTCACGCTCAATTGGTTGCGCGCCGTTGTAGAGGAACTCGGTTGATATGCCTCCGCGCCGCCGCAAAAAAGATTCCGCTTTAGTCGCGCTGGTTTGGGGAATTAACCTAGCGGGCGTGTTCGCGCTCATCGCAGTATTTTTAGCTTATCTATATCTAAACCCAGTTTCCGCCGCGCCGCACATAGAAAATCAAATTCCGCAGGCGCTCAATACATCCGCCCCCACAGCGACCTTTCCCGCCACCTTCACCGCTTTACCCGGCGGAGTTTATTACCTGCCCACCGTCACGAGAAATCCGCGTTCTACTTCCGTAGTAGTTGAAACGCCAACGCCTTTGGTAATTGAAAGCGGACTAAGACCAACGATCATCGGGTATTCAGTTTCAGGCAGACCTTTAGAAGTGTACACTTTTGGCAATGGCGCAAGACAAGTGATGATCATAGCCGGCATTCACGGCGGCTACGAATGGAACACGATTGCCCTCGCTGATGAATTGATCCAACATTTAGTGGAAAACCCCAGCGATATTATGCCGGAGGCGACAGTTTACATTCTGCGAAATATGAACCCAGACGGCGACGCGCGCGATCACGGCTATGACGGGCGCGTCAACGATCACGGCGTGGACTTGAACCGCAACTTCCCGACCAATTGGGCGGCGACTTGGGATCGCGCCGGCTGTTGGAACTACGGTCCCTCCACTGGCGGCACGGGACCCGGCTCCGAGCCGGAAACGCAAGCCGTGATGAACTTCCTAAAAACGCACAAAGTGAAAACTCTGATCAGCTACCACAGCGCGGCTTTGGGCGTCTTCCCCGGCGGAGAGCCGTGGGAAGAAAACTCCTATCGCTTCGCCGAAACGCTGGCTGAAGCGACTGGCTACGCCTTTCCGCCGATTGATTTAGGCTGTACATTCACCGGCACGCTAGCGGATTATGCCGTAGAGATGGGCGCAACCTCAGTGGATATGGAATTAGCTTCGCACAGCCGCACCGATTTCAAGTTAAACTTGAAAGCCTTACGCATTTTACAAACTTGGGAAAATTAACCAAATTAGCTTTATTGACATAAAGGAGTTTGAATGACTCAAAACATAGATATTTTATTTACCAACGCCATCGTATTAACCATGGACAAAAAATTAAACCAATATGATCCGGGCGCGGTGGCAATTCAGGGCGATTCGATCTTGGCGGTTGGTCCAGAGGCTGAATTAAAAGCTGAATACAGCGCCAAAGAAACTATTGACTGCAAAGGCAAAGTCCTCATGCCGGGCTTGGTCAACGCGCATACGCACGTGCCAATGACTTTACTGCGCGGCTTGGCAGACGATTTGCGGCTCGATGTTTGGCTGATGGGCTATATGCTCCCCGTAGAAAGAGAATTCGTCTCGCCGGAGTTTGTACGCCTCGGCACGCAAATTGCCTGCGCCGAACAAATTCGGAGCGGCGTAACTACCTTCAACGATATGTATTTTTTTGAAGACGATATCGCCCAAGCCACCGCCGAAGTGGGCATGCGCGCAGTCTGCGGCGAATCGGTGATGAAATACCCCGCGCCCGATGCGCCCGCTTTTGAAGATTCAATCGCCTACGCGCGCGAATTCATCCAAAAATG
This sequence comes from Anaerolineales bacterium, assembly GCA_020847355.1. Taxonomy (GTDB): domain Bacteria; phylum Chloroflexota; class Anaerolineae; order Anaerolineales; family Villigracilaceae; genus Villigracilis. The sequence goes on from JADLCG010000178.1 coordinate 1,891, forward strand.
GAAAGGGCATTCGCTCATCACTCCGGCAATTGCGCCGCACGCGCCCTACTCCACCACGCCGGAAATTTTACGAACCTGCGCCCAAATCGCTAAAGAACACGACGTGCCTCTGCACATCCACATTTCCGAAACTGCGTTTGAAGTTGAAACCATGCGGGGCGAGCAAGGGATGCCAGTTGTGCCATACGTCAAAAAACAAGGCTTGCTCGAAGCCAAAGTCATCGCCGCGCATTGCGTGCATTTAGATATCGGCGAGATGAAAACCCTGCAACATGTCAACGCCGGCGTGGCGCACAACCCATCTTCCAATCTCAAACTCGCTTCCGGGTTTGCCCCAATCCCCAAAATGCTGGAGAATGGACTCAACGTGGGCATTGGCACAGATGGACCGGCCTCCAACAACGATCTGGATATGTTTGAGGAAATCCGCCTCGCCGCTTTCATCGCCAAAGCCTCGTCCAATGACCCAACAATCGTCCCCGCCGCAACCGCCCTCTTGATGGGAACGCGCTTAGGCGCGCAAGCGCTGCATATCGGACATTTGACCGGTTCGCTGGAGCCGGGCAAACGCGCCGACCTGATCATTGTAGACACGTCTCCGATTCACAACTCCCCGCGCTTCCGCCGCGATCCAAATAACGCCTACGCTCAATTGGTTTACGCCTCCAAATCCACAGACGTGACCGATGTGCTGGTCAACGGGAAATGGCTCATGCGCGATCACAACCTACTGACCGTGCAGGAAGATATTTTAGTCAAAGAAGCCCGAAGCATTGCCAAGAAAATTGACGCATTCTTGATCGAACGCGAAAAATCCGTGCTTTCCAAACTCATCGCTTTGGGCGGCTCGGCGCAGGAAGAATCGTTTGAGGTGCAGGTGAAAGTTCGGGTGACCGAACCGGAAACGGTCGTCCAAAATTTGAAACGCGCAGAGATCGAGATCAACGCGCACAAGCATTATCAACAATTTGACGATTATCTGCTCTTTGACGATCCAACGCAGGGACGTTTGCGCTTCCGCGAAGACAATCTGATCAACGCGAAAGGCTTATCTGAAAGCGTGCGCTCGCGCCTTACTTTAGTCGGGCAAAAACGCGAAGGCGAATTCCACGACGTTCTGCTTTCGCGCAGTCGCTTTATTGCGCCAGCCATGCACACGATCCGCTTTTACCGCGAATACTTCAAACCAGCCAAAGAAATTTCAGTGACTAAAGATCGCCTGCGTTGGCACATCCGCTATAAAGCCACCGAGTTTTATATCAATTTGGATGAAATCAAAGAGCCGGCGATGGGCTACTTCTTGGAAGTCAAGAGCCGCACGTGGAGCCGCAAAGACGCCGATAAAAAAGCGGAATTGGTCAATGAACTGCTGGATCTGCTTGGCGCAGGCGACGCTGAAGTCGTCACGCAGGATTACATCGAAATATTGACTGCCAAATAAAACGCTTACGGACAGGCGTTTGCAATTTGCTCTTTAAAGGTGATCGAAAAATTATGATAGCCGGAGCCGTCACATTTGGCGCGGAAATAATAATAAGGCGTGGATTGCGGGTTGGCGACTGCCGTCAGCGCGTCTAAGCCGGGGTTTGAAATTGGCGCGGGCGGCAAGCCTATATTTTGATAGGTGTTATACGGCGAAAGAGTCTGGAGATCGTTCAAATCCAGCGGGCTTTTCCACCAGCTATTCGAGTCCGCTTGATAGCCAAGCGCGTATTGAATGGTCGGGTCTGCGTCTAACTTCATGCCAAGTTTGAGGCGGTTTAGATAAACTGAGGCGATGATTGGAGCTTCTTCGGCTTGAACGGCTTCACGCTGAACAATGGAAGCGACGATCGCCGCTTGGTAAACGTCTAAGCCTTGATTGGCAAAGCCGGCTTTCAAATCTTCCGTGAGGTGTTGCGCGAAATTTCTAGCGATTACATCCAACAGTTGTTCGGGAGAAGTTTCGCGCGGAAGCGTATATGTGTCTGGATAGAAAAAACCCTCCATGCTGGATGAAGCGGGGAGAAAATCCAACACGCTGGGGCGGGTTTGCGCGGCGGCGAGAAATGCCTGAGGTTCAATGACCAAGCCTGAGGTCGGGAGTGAAGCGGCGATTTCTTCCATCCGCCAGCCGGGCAGAATCACCAAAGTCGCATCGCTGGGAGAAAATTTCTGAAAGGCATGAGCGATATCCACAATGGACAAAGCGGGGCTCAATCTATATTCGCCGGATTGGATCGTTAAATCCAAACCGCTATAAACCATGTAATCATAAAAAGCCTGCGCGTCTGAGATCAGGTCCGCTTCGGCTAAACGGTTGGCGATTGAGAAAACCGTTTCATTGGGGGAGACTTGAAATTTTTGTTCAGCGCCATTGGGGTCGAAGGGAGTCGTGAGCGCAGCGCCGTAAGCGATCAAGCGCGTGGCATATTGCAAACGGTCTGGAATGGAAAGGTGCGCGGCGGGCGGACCATACAGCAGAGAGGCGCGCGCGGGCAAATAGCCCACTACCAAATAAAGGCAGGCGCACAAGAAAAGCAGAACGAAAACTAAAATAAAATGAAGTTGATAACGGCGCATGGGGAAGGTTTGAGGTTGGGAGGTTACAGGTTGGAGGTTTAAGGTTGAAGGTTTAAGGTTTAAGGTTCAAGGTTGGAGGTTTAAGGTTGCGTTGCGTTTCAAGATAATTTTGCAAGATCACGACTGCCGCAAATTCATCTTGATGACCGGCGCGTTTTTTTTTGGAAACGCCAAGTTCGATTCTCGCGGCGCGGGCAATTTGCGTGCTAAACGCTTCATCCACTAGTTTGATCGGCAAGTTGGTTTGATTCTTTAATTCCTCGGCAAAACGCGCGGCTCTTCTGCCCGCCAGATTTGGCTGGCCCTCTTCATCGTAAGATTGACCGATGACGATCAATTCAACTTCATTTTGCGCGGCAAGTTCAGCGACTTGCGCCGCGTCAATCTGCCGCGAAATGTGCTGAAGCGCTTTGAGCGGGCTAGCAATGGTTTGCGTCAAATCGCTGATCGCCACTCCGATTCTTTTTTCTCCGTGATCTATCGCTAAAATTCTCATAGGCTTGGTTTAGGTTATTTGACCTCAATAGAAATATTGAAAGGTATCAGGGGCAGGCGCTTCCACCAACTGGGGCGCAGGGAAATTTGCGAGGCTTGGCGCAGGCTAAAAGCGGATTGTAAGTTTTGAATTGCGGTTTCAATTTTTTCACCGCGCAGTAAAGCCAAAATTTGGAGACGATCTATTTTCTGATATATCTCTCGGCTCACTTCCACTTCAAAGTGAGAAATGCCTGTGTTGTCCGTTGAGGGGTCAGTGAGCGGCGCAAAAGCCGGAGCGCCCGGCGCTTCAAAGCCAACTGGGATCGAGGCGTTCATTGAAAGCGCGACTAGCTGATTCAAATCTTTGGCGGAAACGTAACTTGCTTCAAATTGAATTTGCAATTTCAGCTTCAATGAATTGCCCGGTTCGCCCTCGGCTGGGTCAAACGTTTCTTCCATCACTTGCGCCGCCTCAAACGTGTCCAGCAATAATAAATCATCCGCAGAGATTTGCGCCTTCATTTTTGCTTCCGCTTCGCGGCGCAAATTTTCCATGACGACATCGCGCAGTTTAGCGCGGTCGGCTTCGGTTGCGCCCAGCGTCTTTGAATCCGTGCCGCCCGTAGTTGCGGATGGATTTCCAACCGCAATGGAAAGCCCCAACGGACCCTCTACTACAATAATCGAGCCGGCTAAAACATTTCCACTCTCGCCCGCCTTCAGCGCTTCAATCGGGACTTCAACAAATTCATCGGCGCCCGGGCTGAGCAAGGTAGCGTTCAAAGTTACAAATTGAATTGGCAAGTCCGTAGCGGTGGAAAGGGTTGTGCCTGCCGGAATATTCACCTCACCTTGGCTCAAGTTTGTAAAACGCGCAATGCCTTTGGCTTTCGTCTTTGGGATGGAGATTTCGCTGGCGATTGCCAACGTTTGCTCCGCCTCCACAATTACGGATAATTTTTGAGCGGGGATATTTCCATTCATCGAAACGGATTGAAACGACTCGCTCGCCGCCACTGAAAGGACGGTCTTCTGAGTTTGCATCTGCGGATATAAAGTCACCGTCGCGCGCGGGACAAACAAGCCGGCTACAGTCACGAAGGCAATTACGCCAACCGCAAAAGCGAACGCGCGCCCTAACAACGAAGTGCGCCAAGCGGCTTCCGGCGGATAAGCCTCAGCGCGAATCTTTCGCAAATCACGGCGCGGATTTTTCGGCAAGCGCTGTTTGTGCGGCGCAGGTTTGGGCCACGCTTCTTTTTGCGCGGCAGAGGTTGTGCCAAAAACGGGAATCCCTAAAGCTTCAGCATCTCTGCGAACATTGCCGCGCCGCGTCACCAATCCAAGTTGCGCGCCCAGCGCATCCGCATGGCGTTGCAAGACTTTTAAATCCAATACGCGCAGGTTTACGCTTTCATATTTGGGCCAAACCAACAAAACGCGCGGCATCTTCACCCACGCCAGTTTATCGCGGACGGAGATCAAGTCGTCGTGAGCTTCAAGGGTGATGATTTGAGTCTTCAAGATAAGTTCGGCTTAAATGAATTTGCTATTCAAACTTCTGGCTTTCTCAACCAGCGCAGGCAAAGTTTTCAAAAACGAATCAACTTGTTCGGCGGCGGAATCTTTACCGAGCGTTATGCGTAAAGAACCCAATGCCCAATCGCGCGAATAACCCAAAGCCGTCAGCGCTTCGCTCGGTTCGGGATTGCCCGTTTTACACGCCGAGCCGGAAGAGCAGGCAAAACCCGCCGAATCCAAAAGCTGTAAAAGCAAGTTGCCGTCCACATCCTTGAAAACAAAAGAAGCGTGATTCGGTAAGCGCTCGGTCGGATGACCCGTCAATTGAACTTCAGGAATCGCTTCAAGAATACTGCCAATCAGTTGATCGCGCAGAGGTTGCACATGCGCATTACGACTCTCACGCTCTTCAAACGCCAAACTCAACGCCTCAGCCAAGCCGACGATATACGGCACGTTGTGCGTTCCAGCCCGCTGACCGTTTTCCTGCCCGCCGCCCGTCTGATGCGGGACGAGATTCACGCCAGCGCGTACATACAGCGCGCCCACGCCTTTGGGTCCGTAAAATTTATGCGCGCCCAACGACAACAAATCTACGTTCAGTTTGGTCACGTCCAAGTCTAAATATGCGGCGGCTTGAACTGCATCTGTATGAAAAAGAACGCGGTTTGCTCTGGCAATTGCGGCTAAATCTGCAATTGGATTAATCGTCCCGATTTCGTTATTGGCATACATCACGGAAGTCAGCGCGGTCGCGTCACAAACAGCCTTGCGCAAAGTCTCGCGCTTCACTGCGCCGTGCTGGTCAACATCCAGCCATTCCAGCAAAAAGCCGTATTCCTGCGCCAATTGTTCCGCCGTTTTAGCGACTGCCGGATGTTCGGTCTTGGCGGTCAAAATCCAGCGTTCGCCGGAGGTTTTATAACGCGCCAATGCCGCGCCGCGCACAGCAAGATTATCCGCTTCTGAGCCGCCGGAAGTGAACACGATTTCCGCGGGCTGGCAATGCAAAACCCTAGCCACTTTTTCGCGGGCATCTTCCAAAGCTCTTTCGGCTTTCTGCCCAAATTGGTGAATTGAAGACGGATTCCCGTAATTTTCGCGGAAGTATGGAAGCATTCGATTTAGGACGCGCTCATCCAACGGCGTAGTAGCGGCGTGATCAAAATAAAACATAGCGCAGATTATAGCAAATTATTTTCTCAATGATAAAATACCAAAATGCGTAGAGATTGGAAATTTATGACGAGCGCCGCGTTAACTGGCGCGCTCGTCATCCTATTTTATTTATGGTGCGTCACGCTGGGCTTATGGCGGGATTTTCCGCCCTCCACCAACTATTATGATTTACAAGCCAGCGCTTTTCGGCACGGTCAACTGGCTCTGCAAGTTCAGCCAGATTCTGCTTTACTAGCCTTAGAAAACCCATACGACCCGAATCAACGCGCAAACGTCGAAGTCCTGTGGGATGCCACGCTCTATCGCGGAAAATACTATCTATATTGGGGACCTGTTCCGGCGCTTTTGCTTGTTCCGCTCAAATTCTTTTCGGCGCGTGAAATTGGCGATAATCATCTAACATTCCTCTTGCTTTCAGGCGCGTTTCTCTTTCTTGCATTGATCGTCTATCATGTTTGGCAAACTTATTTCAAAACGCTTCCCCAGCCCATCGTCCTTGCCAGCCTCGCTCTGGCGGGGCTGATCAACCCCCTGCCGTATGTATTGATCGAAGCCAGAATTTACGAAGCGGCAATCGCCGCCGGTCAATTTTTTTTTCTCGGCGGGTTGTATTTTTTCTTCAGCGCTTTCAATCAGCCGAGCCGCCTCAAACTCACGCTTGCAGGAATTTTATTCGCTATGGCAGTCGGTTCGCGCACCACGCTCGCCTTCCCGATTGGTTTCTTGGCGCTGCTTTTCTTGATTTGGTCTTTCAAAAACCATAAAGCAAATTTGATTCCGCAAGCGCTCGCATTGGCGACGCCGCTCATCATCGGCGCATTGCTCTACGCTTGGTATAACTTCGCGCGCTTTGGCTCGGCGCTTGAATTCGGTTACAGCTATCAACTCACCGGCTTCAACATTCACGAACGTATTCGGGATATATTCGCGCTCGCCTATCTCCCGCCAAATTTATTCAAAACCTTATTCAACCCGCTGGAACTCAACGCCGCGTTTCCATTCGTCAAAGCGACTTTATGGGGCGGGCCGCAAAGCTGGTTAACTGCCTACGCGCCAAAAATCTATTACTACTTCTCCGAAGGCGTAAGCGGGTTATTTATTGCCAGTCCATTTTTGATCTTCGCTTTTCTAAAAAAACAAAAAAATATTTTCTGGATTTCCGTCTCCCTGACCGGTTCGGCGCTTCTGCTTTTTTTCGCCGCCCAAATATTTTTCTACGCCGCCATGCGCTACCTACTGGACTTTGTGCCGACTCTTGCGCTTCTGGCATTGTTCGGCGTCTGGAGCAGGTTTGAAGCGCTGAACAACAAACGGTTCTTTTCCGCGTTGGCATTAATGCTTTGGGCTTATACTATCGTCATCGGAATTTTATTGCCGCTTTCAAGCAACATAAAAAGAATAAAAGAATTCAATCCTGAGCTACTCGTTCAGCTCGTCAACTTCTTCAAATAAAAGGTGATTTATATGACCGACTTTCTGAACTTCCTCAACGCCGCCGAGCTAGAAACGCTCATGCAAACTCCCGGCATTTCGCAAACGCTCGCCGAAAATCTAATCGCCGCCCGCCCGTTTGAAACGATTGAAGATTGCTTACAAGTCAAAGGCATGGGCAAAGCCTTGCTCGCCAAACTGAAAGCCTCTGCTGAGGCGCAGGCAGATGAATCCGTAAGCCGAGCCCTGATTCCCGTCGCGGAAGAGGCGCTGTATGTCCCCGAAGAAGAAGAGACTCCGCCTAATCCTAAATCGAATGCCGAAGATCAGCCGTCTTTTTGGTCGCGTTTAGGAAGCGCTTTTGCAAATTTCCTACGCGCTTTAATTCGCTTGATCTTCGTCGGCGCATTGATTTTCGGCGTTGGAGCCGCGCTGTATTATGGCTTGCCATACATCAACCAAACCTTCATCGCGCCAGTGGAAAAGAACACGGCGCAAATCAATCAACTCGCGGACGAGATTACCGCTTTGCAGACGCAAATCAGCGCGGGCGATCAGCGCGTTACGGCGCTGGGGGCTTCTATCCAAGCGCAAACTAATGCACTTGAAAGGTTAACTGTGGTGCAAATCGCCTTAGAAACCAAGCTAAAAGAAAATAACGATCAAGCCTTGCTTGAAATTAAAAATCAAGTGGCGCTGAGCCGCGCTTTAGATATGCTCGGGCGCGCTAGATTATATTTGGCGCAAAGTAATTTTGGTTTGGCGAGAGAAGATGTGCAAAGCGCGCGCGATGTATTGTTCGCTTTGGCAAACGAGACCAA
>JADLCG010000179.1 GCA_020847355.1 Anaerolineales bacterium
CATTGAGATTACAAATATTAACAAATGGTTGGCTTCGACGCCTCCGCCGAGGACGGCGGAGGGAGCACAAGAATCTCACTGAAGCTGAAATCAAACGCTTGGAAGAAGCCTATCAACCGCACCCAGTTCTTGGGCATTCATAATGTACATTCATATTCTTTATTTTTGTTATCGCGTCTTTTGTTTTATCTTTCGTCCCGTGCGCATGGGCGTGCGGGTGATGATGATTCAAGACAATCAAGTGACGCTGGTGCGCCAAACTTATCTGCGTGGTTGGTTTATGCCCGGCGGCGGACTCAAACGCGGCGAAACTTTGGAGCAAGCCGCCAGAAGAGAAGCCTTTGAAGAGACCGGCGCGGAACTTGGCGAATTGACTCTGCTGGGCGCGTACACCAACTTTGCAGAATGGCGCACCGATCATAACCTTGTCTTTGTTTGCCACGATTTCAAAATCATTGGCAAACCGGATAAAGAGATCGCCGAATTGAAGTCTTTTCCATTGAAGGCTCTGCCGCCAGATTTATGGCCCGGGCATGTGCGCCGGCTGGAAGAATATCAGGCGGGCAAAGCCAGCCCGCAATTTGGAGAATGGTAGATGAATATGAAATTACTTTGGGATCTATTTTGGCTTTTTGCGCGCGTCGCTCTGTTCTCTTGGGGCGGCGGACCCGCTTCGCTGGCGTTGATGCAACGCGAAGTGGTGGATGCAAACTGGATCAGCAACGAAGAATTTGCAGACGCAGTGGCGATTAGCAACGCGCTCCCCGGACCGATTGCGCCGCAAGTTTCCGCTTATGTGGGGTATAAACTCTCCGGCATTTGGGGCGCGATCTCAGCCACCGCCGGAACTGTATTTCCAACCACGATCCTCATGCTGATTATGATCGCCTATTTCTTCAATATTAAAGATTCGCCAACCGTAGCGGCGATGTTGAAGGCGGTGCGGCCGGTAGTGGTGGGTTTATTGCTGTGGACGGCTTACATCATGGCGTATTCCGTATTCAGCGTGAATAAACTAGGCTGGGGCAAGGGTCTCATCCAAAATAAAACGCAAACCGCCATTGCCCTCGTCACCTTTGCCGTGCTAACGCTCACCGATCTCAATCCAGTTTGGCTGGTGCTTGCCGGCGCCGCGCTGGGCTTTGTTCTGTATCGTTAAAGTTTTTTCATTGGTACAATACCGTTGAAATTACTTACGGAGAAATCTCTTGACTGAAACGCTCAAAATTGTTATTCCAATGGCTGGCTGGGGAACGCGGATGCGCCCGCACACTTGGAGCAAACCCAAACCGCTGGTGAGCGTAGCGGGGAAAACCTCGCTCGAACACGTATTGGATATGTTCAAAACCGTCCCGTACGCGCCAGACAACGTCGAATTCATTTTCATCGTTGGACCTTTTCTCGGCGAAATGCAAGTTCCCGCTTTTATTAAAGAAAATTATCCCAACCTCAAAGCTCATTTTATTGTGCAGAATGAAATGAAAGGGCAGGCGCACGCTCTGGCTTTAGCCCGCGAGTTTTTACGCGGTCCCATGATCATGTGTTTTTCAGATACTTTGATGGAAACTGATTTTTCGTTCCTCGCCACCGAAACGGCGGATGCAATTGCCTGGGTGATGCCCGTGCCAGATCCGCGCCGCTTTGGCGTGGCGGAATTAGACTCCGCTGGTTGGGTGACGCGCTTCATTGAAAAACCGCAAAGTTTGGAAAATAATCTTGTGGTCGTCGGCTGTTATTACTTCAAAAGCGCCGAAAAACTTTTAGAAGCGATTGACGAACAAATTGAACGTCAGATCATGCTCAAAGGCGAATATTTCCTCACCGATTCAATTACGGTGATGATCGAGCGCGGCGCAAAAGTTCGCACGCACGAAACCAGTCTCTGGCTGGATACCGGCACGATTGAAGCGACCTTGGAAACCAATAAAATTTTATTGGAGAAACTTCAAGCGCCCCCGTCTGCGGATGCCGGCGTAAACGTTGAAATTATCGCGCCCGTCTTCATTCACCCGAGCGCCAAAATTTCAAATTCCAAAATTGGGCCCCACGCTTCAATTGGCGCAAATTGTCAGATTGAAAATTCACAAATTGCCGAAAGTATTCTCGAGGCGGGTTGCGAGATCAAAGATGCGGCGTTGACTCGCTCGTTGATTGGCAAGCAGGCATCAGTTAAAGGAAGAAACGATTGTCAAGCCATGTCTGTGAATATTGGCGATAATTGTTCCATCGTTCTATAATGGAAACCGTCGAGTGCCGCTCAGACCCAATCAACCGCACGGGCTATGCAGAAAGACCGCTCTCGCTGGTTTGGCAGGGCGTGCGGCGCGAAATTGCCGAGATCATTTCGCGCTGGAGCGGGCAAGGCGAAAAAGGCTTTCACGTGAAAACAGTGGACGGGTTAGCTTTTGAATTAACTTATTTAGAAGATTCGGATAGCTGGCTGATACAGCCGCTATAAAATAAAAAAACCACACAAGGAGAATCAATGCAAGAAATTAGCGCAACCGCAAGGCTTTCCAAACGCGTAGCTGGTTTAAAACCCAGCGGCATTCGTAAATTCTTTGACATCGCCGCGACGATGAAAGACGTGATCTCGCTTGGCATCGGCGAGCCGGATTTCACCACGCCCAAACCAATTTTAGAAGCCGGCATTCGCTCGTTACAAAACGGCGAAACGCATTACACCTCCAATTGGGGGCGGCTGGAATTACGCCAAGCGATTTCAGATAACTTAAACCGCTTATACAAAGTCAAGTACGATCCGAACAATCAGATCATCGCCACCGTCGGCGGTTCTGAAGCGTTGTATCTTTCCTTCACCGCCATTCTCGATCCGGGCGACGAAGTGATCATTCCCACGCCTTGCTTTGTTTCCTATCAAGCCGAAGTGATTATGGCGGGCGGCGTGGCGGTTGAAGTCCCCTGCCGCGAAGAAAATCAATTCATGGTGGATCCCGCCGATATCCGCAAAGCCATTACGCCGCGCACCAAAGCGCTCTTCTTCGGTTTTCCAAACAACCCCACCGGCGCAGTCGTCACCCGCGAAGTGATGCAGGAAATTGCA
>JADLCG010000180.1 GCA_020847355.1 Anaerolineales bacterium
TGCAAACCCTCGCGCGCGAGCGTGGTGTTGGTGACGATGATCCCGTCCATCTGCGCGTTGAGGATGACTTCGATGGCTTCGTTCAATTCCGCTTCGGCGAGATCGGGCGAAAGCTTGACGAGAATCGGCAGGCGTTTCTCGTGCTGTTTCTCGCTGAGTAGTCTTTGTTCGTGAACGTGCTTGAGCAAACTCGCCAGCGCGTTTTTTTCTTGCAGATCGCGCAAACCAGCCGTATTAGGCGAACTGATGTTGACGGTTAAATAATCGGCGTACAGGGCAAAGTTATCCACCAGCGCAATATAATCCAGCGCGGCTTTTTCGTTGGGCGTTTCTTTGTTTTTGCCAATGTTAATGCCGAGGATGAGGTTGCCCTTGTTGATCATGCCGTCTTTCATCTTGTCGGGAGTCGGCACAACGCCAAAATATTTTTTGGAAATTTTGGTTTGAAAGTAAGGGTTGAGTTGTTTTTGCACAAACTCCGAACCGCGCGAGGGAAATCCCAAACGGTTGATCACGGCTTGATCTTCCAACAGCCGAAAGACGCGCGGGGGCGGGTTGCCCAACTGCGGGCGCGGCGTGACCGTGCCAATTTCCACATGCCCAAAGCCTAATGCATCCAACCCGCGCAGAGCCAATCCGTTTTTATCGTAGCCTGCCGCAATCCCCAGCGGATTTCTAAACTTCAAGCCGAGGATTTCCACCGGTTTGGCGGGCGCTTTGAAGATTTTTGTCAGCGCCCAATGCGTCAGGCTTAAGTTGCCGGCTAAGCGCAGGGCATGTAGCGTGAGCGCGTGCGCGCGCTCCGGTTCAAAATTGAAAAGCGAAGAACGAAGGCGTGAATACATGCGTTGATTTTATCGTATTCCTTGACGCGGTTTGAATTTATATCTTCCGCCGAATGCCCAAAGCTATTAAAATAAGCGGAACGGCAAGTCCTATTTCATCAGGCTTGGAGGCTATGATGCATTCGTTGAATGATATTCTCGCAATTATCTTGGGCGGCGGGCGCGGCGCGCGTCTTTACCCGCTGACGCAAATGCGCTCCAAGCCGGCCGTGCCGATCGCCGGAAAATACCGCCTGATTGACATCCCCATCAGTAACTGTATTAATTCAGAGATTTTTCACATTGCGATTCTGACGCAATTCAATTCGGTCTCTTTGCACCGCCACATTGTCCGCGCTTATAACTTTGACGCATTTCATCACGGCTGGGTATATATCTGGGCGGCGGAGCAAACCCTCGAAAGCGCGGATTGGTATCAAGGCACGGCGGATGCGGTTCGCAAGCAATTGCTTGAGATTCAAGCCACCGGCGTACAGAACGTCCTCATTTTAGCGGGCGATCATTTGTATCGCATGGATTATAAAGAGATGGCTGAATTTCACTGGCGCAACAACGCCGATATTACTGTGGCGGTTCAACCGGTGAATCGAGTCGAGGCTTCGCGCTTTGGTATTCTTAAACGCGAGGCGGATAACCGTATTTCAGCTTTTGTGGAAAAACCAAAAGACCCGCAAGTGCAAAATAACTTCATCAGCCGCGACGATCCCGAAAAACCGTTTCTCGGTTCGATGGGCATCTATATGTTCAATACGAAAGTGCTGATTGATTTATTGACGAATTATCCCGACCATGATGATTTCGGCAGCGATATCATCCCCCAAGCGATTGAAACGCATTCGGTCTTCGGCTTTGATTTTGAAGGCTACTGGCAGGATATTGGCACGATCCGCTCTTTTTATGAAACCAACCTCGCGCTGACTACGCCGGATACGCCCTTTGATTTTTACGATCCGAAATCTCCAATCTATACTGATGCGCGTTTCCTAGCCGGTTCAATTGTGGAAGATAGCCGCCTGAAGGATGTTTTGATTTCCGAAGGTTCAAAAATTCTCAAATCTGAAATCACGCATTCGGTAATCGGCATTCGCTCGCAAATTGGCGCGGGTTGCGTGATCAAAGATTCAATCATTATGGGCTCGGATTATTACCATCGCGAAAAACATAACCTGGACGTTTCGATTGGCATCGGCGAAAACTGTCACATTGAAGGCGCGATCTTAGATAAGAACGCCAGAATTGGAAATAATGTAGTCATTTCGCCGTTTCCGCGCAATACGGATTTAGACCATGACAACTGGTATGTGCGCGATGGCATTGTCGTCATCCCTAAAGATGCGATCATCCCGCCAAATACGCGCATTGCGCCCGAATAAATGGATTGGTCAAAAGTGACCATGTGAATTGCAATTTAGCTGTAATACAATCGCGCTCAAAGAGCATGGCTCTCAACAATTTGCAGATTAGAATTATGCTATACTCTTATTTAATCTTATGAAATCAACGCGCGAGTATTGGCAAGGCTGGGCTGAAGCCCTGCGCTTGTATCAACTGCATGAATTAATCGCCTCGTTGTTAGAAGCGGGAAGTCCGCTTGCCTTTTTAGGCGCGCAAGCCATTTATTTTGGGCGCGTCTTCATCCATAACGATCAACTCACCGCCTTAGCTGAAATGCTGGAAGAAGAAACTGAAACTCATGCATTCGCTTCTTTTCTCAAAGAGCAGGCTCGCCCATGATTGAATTTTCCATTTTCGCATTTGCCGCCTTCCTTCTGCTCGTCATCACGCTTTGGAAGCGCAAATCTCCTGCGGTCTTGCGCGAACTCCCCGCGCTCAAACGCTTATACCGAGCCATCGGCGTCAGCGTGGAAGACGGCACGCGGCTACATATCTCATTAGGACAGGGCGGTTTGCTCAACGCGCAAGGCGGCTCTGCATTAGCCGGCTTAGCCGCTTTACGGATTATCGCCGAGCGCACATCCGTGAGCGATAAACCGCCAGTCGCCTCTTCTGGCGACCCGTTGCTTGGTCTGTTGACCCAAGACACGCTCCAAGCCGGATACCATGCCGCCGGCGTGGATGAACTCTACGCCCCCACCAGCGGAAGAATCACCGGCTTAGGTCCGTTTGGCTTTGCCGCCGGCGCTATGCCGATCTCCGCTAATGAAAATATCTCAGCCAATATTATGCTCGGACATTTCGGCGCGGAAGCCGGTTTATTAGTTGAAGCCTCAGAACGAGAAAGCGTGCCAGTGATTGGCGTGAGCGATAACCTCGCTGGGCAGGCGATCCTCTTCGCCGCTTCACAAGAGCCGTTGATTGGCGAAGAACTCTTCGCGGCAGGCGCATACATCGGCGCAGGCGCTTCGCATACCGCCAGCCTTACCGTTCAAGATATTTTACGCTTGCTGATCGTCTTGGTTTTATTGGGCGGCGCTTTTCTCAAATTGGCGGGGATGATCTAATGCGTATTCTCACCGCTGTCATTGCCATTGCAGTCGGGCTTTTGGTTTTGCTCGGATATTTCTTTCCGCAAATTGTCTATCTGCAAACTATTCAGGCGCTTTTGCTCAATTGGGCAATGCTCATGCTGGCGGCGGCTACGCTGGTTGGCGTTATAAATTTAGCTTCAGTTCACTTTAATAAAATTCGCCGCCGCGAAAAAGACAATCTCTTTAGCGCGCTTTTGGTAGTCTTTTTATTTGGCGCATTGATCTTTGGCATAATTTTCAAGCCGGGAGACGCCATGACGCGCCTCATGCTCAACGGCTTGATCCTGCCGGTTGAATCCGCGTTGATGGCTTTGTTGGCAGTCACTTTGCTGTATGCGGGCGTTCGGTTATTGCGCCGCCGCGCGGATTTTACCAGCCTCGTCTTTTTAGCCACGGCGGTTTTAGTTTTAATCGGCTCGGCGACTCTGCCTTTTGGCAACATCCCCATTCTGACTGACTTAAGTTTGTGGGTGAAGCAAACTCTGGCTGTGGGCGGCGCGCGCGGCATTTTGATTGGCGTAGCGCTCGGCGCTCTGCTGACCGGCTTGCGCGTACTCTTCGGCGCAGATCGTCCCTACGGAGGCAATTGATGGACGATCAAATCAACTGCCCAACTTGCGGCGAGCTTAACTCACTAGACGCGGAAATCTGTAAGAATTGTCACACGATCTTATTTGCGAAAAGCAGTTCGCTCACCCCCGGGCAACCGCCTAATAAAAAAAGCACTTCGGAATTAGAACCGATCCTGCCGGAATGGTTGCGCGACGCGCGCGCGCAAGCGCGCGAGACTACTCAAAACGACCTGCCCGAACCGCACTTCCCTGAATCCAAAGAGTCAGTCAGCCCTGCCCCAGTGGACTTTTTGGCTGGCTTAAGCTCCCAAGCCGACGATGATGACGAAGACGAAACGCCCGATTGGCTCGCCAGCATTACCGGCGTGAGCAACAAGCCGAAGAAAATTCAAACCGGACCCATTGACGCGCGCCGCGTGGAAATGGGCGGCAAAGACGATTTTGCGCGCGCAGAAGAAACGCCCGATTGGCTCGCCAATATTCAGGCACAGCCAAAAACCGAAAAAGACGAACTCACCGATTGGTTCAAAGACGCCTCCGAACCAACCGGCGATTTTCCTAAATGGACGACTGAGCCGACTGCCGCTTCCGCGCCGCCTGCGGATGAAACCGCAGACGAAACGCCCGATTGGCTTCGGCAGATGCAGGCAGACCAAGACAAAGCCCAAACGCTTCAGGCGGGGCAATTTGAAGTCAGCGATGCGAATGCCTCGGACTGGTTGCAGAGTTTAGAATCTGATGCGCCAGCGGCAGAGACCGCCGGCGCAGATACGCCCGATTGGTTGAGCCGCCTGCAAGCCGAGCAATCCAATTTGGAGACGAATGCCGACGCTTCGACGCAGGCATTTAGCGCCGACAGCGCTACCCCGGCTTGGTTGCAGTCCGTTGAAAGCGCGCAACCGCCAACTGTGGATGATTCTCCGCCGGCGTGGTTTCAGGAAAATCAATCAGCGGCTGAACCTGCCAATTTTGCAGAATCAGGCTTCGGGGCGGATGAGGCGAGTTCTTCATCCACTGAAACGCCCGATTGGTTGAAAAATCTACAAGGCGAAGCGTCTCCTCAGCCGAGCGTCCCGCCTTTGAAGAACACCACGCCCTTATGGTTGCAAGATAACGCGGCAAAAGCGGCGGAGCAGGAAAATGTGCCGAGTTGGCTTTCGCCAAATGAGCCTGCCGCCGAGCCGCCCCAGCCAGTTGACCCCGAATTTGGCGATATCCCCGGTTGGTTGAAAGCCGCCGCGCCGGTAGTTTCGATTTTCTCTGAACCAGCCGCAGAGCCTAGCGAACCAACTTTTAGCGCTGATACAGATGCGCCGGATTGGCTTTCGACTTTTAAATCAGTCGAATCTTCGCAACCAGTTTCGCCGTTTAGCGCTCAAGAAACCGAGCCCGAAGCGGATTTGACCGCCCCGGCTTTCACGCCTGACGCTTTTGAAAATAATGACGCGCTCTTTACTGAAATGCCGGATTGGCTTTCAAGCGTTTCTGATTCTGCGCCGGCCACTGATGCCGCGCCTGCGGTTGAAACGCACGCCGAAGAACTTGCCGCGCCGAGCGAATTGCCCTCTTGGGTACAAGCTATGCGCCCGGATACTGCTCCAAGACCGACGCTAAATAATTTGCCGGTGGATCAAACTTTGGAATCGCGCGGCGCGCTGGCTGGCTTGCAGGGCGTTCTGCCTGCCGTCCCCGGATATGCGCCTTCCA
>JADLCG010000181.1 GCA_020847355.1 Anaerolineales bacterium
GCAGGCTCACATCCCACAGCCTTTGCCAGGCATAGACGGAGAATCCCGAAGCCCGCAACAACGGAAAGATCGCGTGCGTTTCTTCCACCTCGGCGATGATCTGCCAAACTTTCCAAGCTCCGGCTTGCTGGGCGAGATGCTCCAGCAATTCCGGCAGGCGCTTCTCATCTAAACGCGAAGCTGGGGCGAGGTAGAGCAGTTTCGCAAACGTCTCGCCGCGCGTGTGGATAATTCCGCCGATCAGCGTTGGGCTGTTTTTTTCGCTGGCAATTGCCGCATATAAATGGCGCGCCGGGTTGATGTAAGCGAGCAAACCCAATGCGCCAAAAGGATGTCCGCGCGTTAAGGAGCGCACGCTGTCTAAAGTTAGAACATCGTTACGGTATTTGGTAACAATCGGCAAATCTAAAAGGTCTAAAGAACGGGTGGGCATAAACTTGATTATAAACAATTATTCTGCGTTTGCTCCACGCTTAAAAGCTAAAGCGGCGCTCTGCGCCGCTTTAGCGAAAATCAACGTCAGGCGCAAGCCTAGCTACTCATTCGGCTTGAAGATCACAAAGATCAAATTCAGGGCAATGCCCACGATTGCCGCAAAGACAATCGCCGGAATGCCTTGCGGAAAAATCACCGGCACTTGAAACGGAAACAGCCCGTTTTCCAAACCCAAATTGCCGCCAATGCCGCAGACCAACATCGCCGCGCCAATGGCTAAATTCTTCGGGTTGAACAGATCCACATTTTCAGATTGAATCAACGCCACGCCTTGCATTCCGATCACGCCAAAGAGATAAATCGCTAATCCGCCAGTGACCGCCGTAGGGATGGAGTTCACCACGCCCGCAAGTTTACCGACAAAGCCGAGCAAAATCGCCATGCCGCCAGCTGTCATCAAAACCGGAATTGAATAATTGCGCGTGATCGCCATCAGCGAATTATTTTCGCCGTAGTTTGTGCCAGCCGCGCCGCCCAAAAAGCCGACCACTAGATCGTCCGCGCCGTCCGCGATCAGGTTTAACCCGATCAATTCCTTGATGTTATATTTTGCGCGTCCCATTTTCTCAGCCAGCGTATCAATATATAAACTCATCTGATACAAATGCGCCGTAGATTCCGGAATGGTGGCAATGGCAATTAACGAAATGCTCACCATCAACTCCCAAGCGCGCGGGTCGCCAAACGCGGGCAAAGTAAAAGCCGGAACGCGCAACCAAGCTTCGCTGGCGATCTTTCCATAATCCACAATTCCAAAAACAGCGGAGACCAAATAGCCAAAGACTGCGCCCAATAAAATTGGCAGCATCCCCAACAAGCCTTTGTTTTGCAAAAATACGGAGAATAGAACCGTTCCCAAAAGCGTAATGAGCGCCACCAGCCAATGCGCGCTCGCCATATTCAAAGCCGAACCCGCCAAAGCGAGACCGATCACGATCGCCATCGAGCCGGTGATGATCGGCGGCAGGATGCGATCCAACGCGGCTTTACCAATTTGCATGATCAGCCAGCCGATGATAATTTCCAAAACCGCCGTGCCGATAATGCCCACTTGCACCAAGCGCACGCCGTCCGGGCAATACGCCGCCGAACTGGCAAAACAATCGTTCGCATACAGCGACATAGCCGTAATCACCACCGCAATATATGAAAATGACGAGCCATAATACATAGGGATTTTGCGTTTGGAAACCAGCAAAGCGATGATCGTCCCCAAGCCGGAAGCGAGCAAAGTCACGCCCACGTCAAATTTAGTGAGGATCGCCACCAAGACCGTCGCCGGAAACATGGTTAGGACTTGCTGAAAGCCGAGGCTTAACATTGCGCCGGGCGGCGGAGTATCGTCTGGCAAATAACCGCTGACTTTGACCAACGCCTCTTTCTGCGCTGTGAGCGGATTCTCCGCTACGGGCTGGGGTTGCGCTGTGGGCTTGTTTTTCAGCGGAGTCGTTTTCTTTGGCTTCACTTTCGCGGGCATGGCAAATTCTCCTTTTTAACTGAAGGTTGGAGTGAATACTTCAAAATAAAACACACACTCCCGCATAAAGTGTTGACCAATTTTCAGCGGGGCGAATGCTTTTTGAAACAGAATCAACCTAGAGCGGAGTAAGAAGCGAATGATATAATCCCCCAATATTTTATTTTTGAAAGAGGCAGGTTATGGCTTATCTCAATGTTAAAGTCCCCGCAGATGGGGCAAAGATTTCAATTCAAAATGGAAAGTTGAACGTTCCTGACAACCCGGTCATCCCTTACGTGGAAGGCGACGGCACCGGACGCGATATTTGGCGTTCTGCGCAACACGTGTTTGACGCGGCGGTAGAAAAAGCCTACGGCGGCAAGCGCAAACTGCATTGGATGGAAGTTTACGCCGGGGAAAAATCGTTCAAACTCTTCCAAAATTGGCTACCCGATGAAACGGTGGAAGCCTTCACTGAATTTTTGGTCGGCATTAAGGGACCGCTCACCACGCCGATTGGCGGCGGCATTCGTTCTTTGAATGTGCAGTTGCGAAAATTGCTGGATTTGTACGTGTGTTTACGCCCTGTGCGTTATTACAACGGCGTGCCTTCGCCAGTGCGCCACCCCGAAAATGTGGATATGGTCATCTTCCGCGAGAATACCGAAGATATTTACGCCGGCATTGAATTTGCCAACGGCACGGAAGATAATTTGAAATTTAGGACTTTGTTGAAAGAGAATTTCCCTAAAGAATTTAGCAAGATTCGCTTTCCGGATTCTTCCGGCATCGGCTTCAAGCCGGTCTCTTTGGAAGGCACGGAGCGCTTGATCCGCGCCGCGCTTCAATACGCTTTATTGCACAAACGCAAGAGTCTCAATTTAGTGCATAAGGGCAATATCATGAAGTTCACCGAAGGCGCGTTCAAAGATTGGGGCTACGCGCTGGCAAAACGCGAGTTTAGAAACGAGATCGTCACTGAACGCGAAACTTGGATTTTGGCGAATAAAGAAAGAACGCCCGATTTGAGCGTTGAAGGCAACGCCAAAATTGTGGACCCGGGGTTTGAAATGATGAGTCCCGCGCAACAAAATGAAATCAAAGCGGAAGTAGAAGCTGGTTTAGCTTTGTGGCCCACGCACGGCGAGGGCAAGTGGAAAACAAAATTATTGATCAAAGACACAATCGCCGACGTGACTTTGCAATTCGTATTAATCCGCCCGCAAGATTACGATGTAATCGCCACCATGAATTTGAACGGCGATTATTTATCAGACGCGCTCGCCGCGCAAGTGGGCGGGATCGGCATTGCTCCCGGCGCCAATATCAACTATCTAACCGGACACGCCATCTTTGAAGCTACGCACGGCACCGCGCCCAAATATGCGGACTTGGATAAAGTGAATCCGGGGTCGGTCATTCTCTCCGGCGAGATGATGCTCCGCTACATGGGCTGGGATGAAGCCGCCGATTTAATCGTCAAAGGCATGGAAGGCGC
>JADLCG010000182.1 GCA_020847355.1 Anaerolineales bacterium
GCTTCGTACACTGGAACGCCATCCCATTCTTCTGGAATTTTCAACCCGAGATAATAAGCGGCTGTGGCGGCTGTATCCATGGTTACAATTTTTGAAGTTAAGCGCTTAGGCTCAATCCCGGGACCCGAAGCGACCCAAGGGATGGTCATATCTTCCGGGCGGCTGGAGCCGTGCGCATGATCATGCCCGCCATGATCGGCGGTGACGATCAATAAGGTTTCAGCGCGCAGGTTGGCGGAATCTAACTTTGCGAGTAGCGCGCCGAGGGCTTCATCAGCCCGATAGATTACGCTCAACTGTTCCGGCGAGAGCCAGCCGTACACATCGCCCATATCGTCGGTTGTGGCGAAATGAATAAAGAGTACGCCAAAATCTTGCGGGAAGTTGTCGAGCAGGGTTTGCATCACGACTTTATCGCGATCGTTAATCCAAACAAATTGATCGAGGCTGGTTGGTTCGGTCACTTGTTGAAGCTTTTCCTTGCCGGAGTATATGATCGTTTTCAGCCCAGCGGCGTGCGCGAGGTCAAATAAATCTGTGCCGATGGCGAAACCTTTTGCGGGGAGATAGTCGTTCCAATCCACTTTATGTTTTTGCGGACACATGCCGCCAAGCATGGAAGCGTGCGCGGGCAGTGTGGAACTTGGGTAAATCGTTTGGGCGGCGAGCGAATAAGCTGAGTTTTTCAGCAAAGCCAACAAGTTGGGCATTGGCGCCAACTCCAGCGCTTCGGGTCGCAAACCGTCAATGCTTAGAATGATCGCGCGGCGCGTGGGTTGCGGCGTAGCGGTGGCTGTGAAGGCAGGGGAAATAGTCGGGGAACTCGTCTGCGTTGGAGGCGGAGTAGGGAGCGCCGAAGGAGTCGCTGACGTTTGCGCGCAGGCGGAAATCAAAAAGAAGTATGCGATAGCGAGAGTTTGCTTGATTCTTTTTCTCATGGGCACGCGCTTACTTGATAAATCTGAACATCTGGAAAATCTAATTCGTTTTGATACCATTCCGGTTTTGCGCTGATACTGCCGGCGTTAAAACTATAGGGCTGATTGCCGACATAAAGATATGCCGTGCGTAACTTACAAATTTGAGCATAGATATTCGGCTGAGTAAAATCTGTGTTGGAGGGGAAGAACTCCGCTTTTTTAGATGTAATGGGCGCGACCCAAATACCTGCGTCAGCGCCAGCCGGTGAGCTTTGAGACGCATCTGGAGTAAAGGCGTAAGTTTGCGAGGCGATTAATATGGTTGCATCGCTGGGTAGATTTTGTTGAATCCATAAGAACGCAGAGGCGTCTTCTTGCCCGGCAAATTGACAACAATCCGCAGGCATGGATTTTCGAAAAAATACTGCGTCAAGCGCGAGCAGGGTAAAAGCGCCAATTTGAATTATCTTTCTGATCTTGAGTTTGTGCCGCGTGATTTCCAGCAAGCCTGCCAGCCCTAAACCGGCGATCAAAGAAAAGGGAATGAATAAAAGCATTTGAGCTAATGGCCGATCCAGCAAAAACAAGTTTGGATAGTTCAATAATCCAGACACGTTAATGTATAAAGCCCAGATGAGCGCTTCGCAAAAAAGCAGTAAGGCTATGGTTAGCTTAGGGAATTTTATAAGAGCGAATACGCTTAAAATGCACAAGCCCAACAGGGCAAAGAGATCTTCTTTTTGGTAAGAAGAAAATAGGGACGCAAAAACGCTATCGCCGCGTAAATAAAAAAAGGTCGCAATCAAAAGCAATAGGGTTGAACCATGCGCAATTATTCTTCCCTTGACCGATAGGCGTTCGCAGATTGTCGCGAAATATAAAGCCGCGCAAAATAACCCGCAGATAATTAATGAGCGCGTATGAATTAATCCGGAACATAAAACCGAAAATAACAGCGTTGCGGCTAAGCGCTTGCTACGCGGCAGGATTCCGCTAATCCATAAATAGCTAAGATTAAAGATAAAGAGCGAGGAAATCAACCCAAATAAAGCCGGATATTTGCCCCAATTAACCGCATACGCGGGTTGATACCATCCAAAGCCCGCTAAGCAAACTGTGAAAAACGCCGCTGAATTTGAACCGGTCTCTTTTTTTATAATAAAGAAAAAAGCCAGCGCGATAGTGGCTAGCGCAATTTGTCCGCCAACCAGCATTTCGTCAATGATCTCAAGGTTGAATAACTTGCCGATCTCCGCCAGAATAAGGTGGTATCCAAAATGGTAGTAAAGCCCGGTCCATTGAGAAATAGGTCGAGTTTGTATAAAGCTGATAATTTTATAGTGTTCGGCGGAATCAAAATAGGGCGGAAAGGTCAAAGGCGCAATGAAGGCGAGGTGGAGACCAGTCAATAGTAAAAAGATGACGATTAAGCATAGCGTTATGGCGAATAAGCCGGCGTTGATAATTTTTTTTAATTTCCAAACTATGCACAAAAGCGCGCCGCCAAGTATGAAAAAATAAATAAACGCCGATTGAAAAAAGAAAGCAAGAAGATAGAAACTTCCGGCTAAAAAGAAAATTGGGACAATCCACCCTGAAATTCCAAGCCATAAATAATCTTCGCTCAGGAGCGCGCGTTCTCCTGTCCACTGGAGCCAGACGGTTAAGAGCCCCGCTCCAAAAAGAAAGATCAGCAAGAAAATGGCAACGACTTCAAATTTGGCGCTGATAACATAAATCAGACGGCTGGCTATATCCATATTTTATGGGTAGGGATAAACTGGCGGAATCGTTGGGCTTGGCGTGCGGATTATCGTGCCGGCGGTTGGAACTTGCTTGGTTGGCGTTTGGACAGATGGCGTATTTCGAGGCGCAACCGGCGTGAGCGGCTCTCCAGCCGTAATCAGAAAAGATTTCACGTAGAATTTTCCTTTTGCCAGCGGAGCATTATCTGAATTAGATAGGAGGGTTATTTCTAGAGTTGTTTTCAAGGCAAAAGCTTCGCCTTGACATAATACGGTTGAACTCAGTTCTTTGCTTTTAATGCACTGATACAGGCTTTCCGTCCCATACTTTATCAAACTTAAATGAAACTCCGGAAAATCTTGATCGGGGACAAAGAGGCTGATTAACGCATCTCCATTAGCGCTACGCCCAAACGCCAGGATACAAATTTCTTCGGGGATGGCCGCGCAATAACTAAGCGGGAGCGGCGCGGGCAGGCTAGGCGTTATAAGTAGCTTCTGACGCAAAAGAATCAACCCGCCTGCAACGCTAATTAATACGCCAATTGCGAGCGTAGCTAAAATTATTTTTTGAGAAGCTATTTTCCGTAACCAATTCATTATGCTTTGATACCATCAATCAATTAAGTCTTGACTTCGCTTGTTTTCAATCTAAGCCGGATTGTACCGCCAACCTGTGCAACTTCTTTATGAAATGCCGCGTATATTGGCAGTAGGAGTCCCTTATGAAATCAAAAATTTTAGCGCCTTTTCTAACCCTTGCCTTGA